>USFX01000063.1 GCA_900553965.1 uncultured Prevotella sp. | reverse complement strand
CCGCCGCCGGTTCCGCTGTCGGCACGACCGTCGGCCTCGGCGCAAAGGGAGTGAAAGCCTTAACCAGATAACATTACAAAAATATGCTTATTAAATCACTTGAACAGAAAACGCGGCTCGCGCTCATGACGGTCCTGGCGACCGTCGCGGGCTGTGTCCTGATATGCGGCTTCACAGTCTGGCGGTGCGTTTCGCTTGTCAACGAGGAACGGCAGCAGATATACGTTCTCGACGGTGACATACCGTTCCTTGCCGAGCGCGCGAAGCTCGAATCCAACTTCATCATGGAGGCGAAGGCGCATATCCAGCTCTTCCACCAGTATTTTTTCAATCTCCCTCCCGACAATGACTATATAAAATGGACTGTCGGCAAGGCTATGTATATGGCCGACGGCACCGCGCTCAAACAGAAGCAGGCACTTGATGAAAACGGATTCTATTCGGACATCATATCGTCATCGGCCGTATGCACCATCATCTGCGACTCGATACAGTTCGACGAGCATACGCGCAGGTTCAACTACTTCGGCACCCAGATAATCAAGCGGCGTACACGTGACCTTAAACGCTCCATGCTGACGACAGGCTCTGTCGAGAACGTGCCGAGGACGCAGAACAATCCCCACGGACTTATGATAACCAACTGGCGCACACTTGAAAACAAGGACCTCGACTATTGACCCTTTATAAAGAAAATGATTATGAAATCTTTGCGTAAAACAATCCTCGACGGCAGAAACAGTGTCGGAAACGCCCTCGGCTCATGGCTTCGCCCAAGAATGGGAGCCATAGGCACACGCTACCGGCTCGCGGCAAGAGTCCGCAAAGCCAATGCCTGGGCCTCACGGCATCCGCGACGCACTTTCGGCTATGTGGTGGCTACACTGGCAATGATACTCGTGTGCGACATCATTGTGACCGGGGCGCGCATGGAATCGAAAGACCCCGATTTGCAGACCATCGCCAAAGTGGAGCCTATCTTCAGCGGATTCCGCACCATACAGGCCAACAAAGAGGCGCAGCGCAGCAGGCTTCTGGAGATTGCGGGCAACGGGCAGGCCGTGAAGCACGAGCTGGACTCACTGATAGCCGTTCGACACAAGACGCATGCCGATTCCATAGGGATAATAAGGCGTTACCGGCAGCTTGAACAGATTGTAAAATCACTCAAACAATATGACAACAATGAAAAAGATTAATTTCAGACAGCCGAAATATATCTTTCCGGCGGTGATATTCATTCCGCTGTGTTTCCTGATATATTTCGTCATGCAGATGTTCGGAGGTGTCGGCGATGATGGAAAGACAGTCGCTACCGACCGGATAAACGCGACGCTTCCGGAGGCCAATGCCGAGGCCCCGGGTGACAAGATGTTCGAGATGTCGCGACGCTTCGGCGACGAGGACGCATTTACCGCCGTCGGCGCGCTCGGAGATGACGTGCAGGAGCGCGAGGCTCTGGAACACGGATATTCCGATGACGAGCTTGACCGCATCGACGCGGCCGAGGCGGAACGCATGCGCCAGCAGCAGGAGCTTGAGGAACTGGAACGCTCGCTTGCAGAGTCACGCCGGCACATAAATTCATATGCCTACGGCGACGGATACAACCCGGCGGACCATGAGCCGGCGGCTGATCCGAGGAGCGAGTATGCCCGCGACCTCGAAGCAATACAGCAGCGGAGCTATGAGCGTCAGAAGGCTATCGAGGCCGGGCTCGGTATCGGACAACCGGACCCGGAGGAGGCACTGCGCAGGCAGCGTGCGGATTCGATAGCAAAGGCAAGAGAGGCCGAGCGCGAGAAAAACCGCCCGCTCCTGGTGCTTAAGTCGCGCGATACCAACGCGGAGAAGTTCAACACCGTGTCGGGAGAATCAGGAAGCGCGGACGCTCCGCTCATACGCGCCATGATTGACAAGACCACCAAGGCGCACGAAGGCACGAGGCTCCGCTTCAAACTTCTCGACGATGTTTCCATACACGATGTGCGTCTGCCGAAGGGCACCTATCTGTACGGCACCGTCACAGGCTTCGGACAACAGCGCGTCCGCGCCGCCATAACATCAATACTCGTGGGTGGAAAATTCCTGAAAGTCAACCTGTCGGTTTTCGACAACGACGGCATGGAGGGCTTCTATGTGCCCGAATCCGCCTTCCGCGACTTTATGAAGGAGGCCGGGGCAAGCACCGTGCAGCAGAACATCAGCTTTGAGTCCGAAAGCGGCTACGGCTCGGGAATATCGGGAGAGGCAATAGCCCTTCAAGCCCTGCAGAACATGTATAACTCGGCCACTTCCGCCGTGTCTGCCAACCTACGCAAGAACAAGGCTAAAATCAAATACAACACAATAGTTTATCTCATCAACTCAGACGAGGCATATTAACCGACAATACTCCATATATGAACAACAGAACCATTATCGCGGCTCTCACGCTGTGCGCTGTCGCGCTCCAGGCTCCGGCCAAAGAAAAAATCTATGTCAACTCCGAGGTGACTACCCATATAGTCATGCCGGAGAACATAAAGATGGTGGACCTATCCACGGCAAAAATCATCGGTAACCAGTGCGCCGACAACATAGTGCGCGTAAAGCCCTTTATAGAATCCGACTCCCTTCCATGCGCCTACCGCGAGGGCGAGCTGATGGGTACGCTGACGCTTATCGGTGAGCGTCACCTCGCGCAGTACGACATGGTATATACCGCCGCCCCTTCCCGCGCCGCCTCGATACACCGGGTGCCGTACTCCGGCATGGACTCCTACATAAACCCGGAGGTGTCTATGCCGCAATCGGAGATGGCCCGCTATGCCTGGGCCGTTTACGGGAGTGGACGGAAGTACAACCAGGTTGTGTCAAAGGCTCACGGCATTAAGGCGACAGTCAACAACATCTATGCTGTCGGCGACTACTTCTTCATCGACTACTCCCTTCAGAACAGGACAAAGATTCCATACGACATCGCGGAGGTGCGTGTCAAGCTCACCGACAAAAAGGAGGTCAAGGCCACCAACTCGCAGACCGTGGAGCTGACGCCTGCTTACTCGCTGAATCTTGCGGGAAAGTTCAGGAAGAACTACCGCAACGTGCTTGTGCTTGACAAGCTCACTTTCCCTGAAGAAAAGGTGCTGAGAATCGAAATATCCGAGAATCAGATAAGCGGGCGCGTCATAACGCTCACGATCGAGTATGACGACATACTCAACGCTGACGGCTTCGACTCCGACATTCTGAGGAACCTGCCATTTTCTTATACTCCCCACATCTATAAATAACCGGACCCCGCTATGAAAAAGATATTGCTGTCAATGATACTTGCCGTGGCCGCTCTCGGAGCGTCGGCACAGGATAACAAGCTCGCCGTCAACGCCGGGTTTCTGTTCCCTTCGACGCTCAATGCCACGGTGGGCTATGAACGTTCCTTTACCTACGGCAACGCCGTGGAGGTCTACGCAGAAATCGGCAACCACTGGAGTTCCGGAACCGGACAGTTCTGGAAAGGGTATTACTGGGACGGTGGTCTGATATACAAGCACAGACTCCACAGGTATAAGAACGGCAGTTTCCGGTTACGTTTCGGCCCGCAGTTCGGAGCCGTGGAACGAAAGTTCTTCATAGGGATAGAAGGCGGCTTTGAGTACAATTATGTATTTCAGAACGGCTGCGAGTTCTCGATAATCCAGAAAAACAACGTGAATTTCCTGCATGGCGACACCTTCCGCAACGGCCTCATGCTCGGATTCAAGATACCCTTCTGATGACTTCCGCCCATGGCATATGAAGAAACCAGGGAACAGCAACAGATGTATAACTACTTCCGTAGCTGCATATATATCTTCCTGATAATCGAGATAGTGATGAATCTGCCGATAACTGCGGACAACCGCGTCACGCAATTCATTCTTGACCTGCTCGGACGCTTCAAGGTGTTCAGCTCCGTGGCCGGATGCAAGGTGGCCGAGCTGGTATGTATCTGCGTGGTGTATATCGGCACCAAGGCGAAAAAGGCGTTGAAGTTCAATGTCAGGACTATGGTGATATACCCGGTGCTTGCCGGGCTTACGCTCGTGGCGTTGTGCTTCATTTTCCACCACGGCACATGGGGCATGTCGTTTTTCGGTTTTCCGGCCAACCGGATCCTCTATGCCTTCTGCTCCGTAATCGGCACAATGCTCGTCCACCAGGGGCTTGACGGAATAGCCAAGTACTACAACCACAAGGTCGGCGAGGACCGCTTCAACTTCGAGAACGAATCGTTCCGGCAGTCGGAGAAAATTGCAGAAACTCCCTATTCTGTCAATATTCCGATGATATATTATTACAGGCGCAGGATGCACGACGGCTGGATCAATATCATCAATCCGTTCCGTGGCACAATCGTTTTGGGAACACCCGGCTCCGGCAAGTCTTTCGGAATAATAGACCCGTTCATCCGGCAGCACTCTAAAAAGGGGTTTGCCATGATGGTATATGATTACAAGTTCCCGACGCTTGCCAAGACCCTTTTCTATCAGTATTGCAAGAATTTACATTACGGCAGACTGCCGCAGGGCTGCGGATTCCGCATTGTGAATTTTACAGATGTGGAGTATTCAAACCGGATAAACCCGATACAGCGCAAGTACATACCGGACCTCGCGGCGGCATCGGAAACGGCGGCCACGCTTCTTGCCTCGCTCAACAAGGGTGGCGGAGAGAAGAAAGGCGGCTCGGAGGCGTTCTTTACCAACTCGGCCGAGAACTTCCTTGCGGCGATCATCTATTTCTTTGTCAATTTCCACCCGACGGGGTTCCTCAAAGGGAAGAAGCTGAAACGCTTTATCTCCCATGAGGGAAAGAAACTTGAAATAGTGATACGCAACTGGGACGACTACAACGCCATAGATGACAAAGGCGCGGTAATACTTGACTTCGTGGACTGCAATGGCAACGATGTATCGACAGACGAGGACAGGATGTTTGTCGAACTCGAAGGTTTCTCATACATAGACCGCCTCGGCAAGCTGATTCTTATAGACCGCAGCTGGTATGAGGACGATGCCGGCAACGAGGTCGTGCCGGACACTATAACCGGGGAATATTCGGATATGCCGCATGTGTTGTCGTTCCTCGGGCGCAAGTATTCGGAGGTGTTCGACATTCTGATGATGGACGACAAGATAGCCTCGCTGATGGCTCCCTTCAAGTCAGCTTATGAGAACAAGGCCAACGACCAGCTGGAAGGCATGGTAGGCACATTGCGTGTAAACGCGGCGCGTCTTGTGTCGCCTGAGGCCTACTGGGTGTTCACCGGTGACGATTTCGACCTCAAGATTTCTGACCCTGCCGCCCCGAGCTATCTCGTGATTGCCAACGACCCGGAGAAGGAGCAGGTCATAGGCTCTCTGAACGCTCTTGTGCTGAACCGTCTTATAACGCGTGTCAACTCAAAGGGGAATATCCCTGTGAGCATTATCGTCGATGAGCTGCCGACGCTGTATTTCCATAAGATAGACCGCCTCATCGGTACGGCGCGAAGCAACAAGGTAGCTGTGACTCTCGGATTTCAGGAGCTTCCCCAGCTGGAGGCTGACTACGGCAAAGTGGGTATGCAAAAAATCATCACTACCTGCGGCAATATCTTCATGGGCGCGGCACGAAACAAGGAAACCCTTGAATGGGCGCAGAATGACGTGTTCGGCAAGGCGAAGCAGACTTCAACCTCCATAACGATAAACGACTCTAAGGTATCGACCTCTATATCCGAGAAAATGGACTACCTCGTTCCGGCGGCCAAGATAGCTGACATGGCTACCGGCTGGCTCGCGGGACAGGCGGCGCGTGACTTCACGGCAACCGACAAGAGCATGCTCTCGCATTTCGACATCGAGCAGTCGGAGGAGTTCAAGACCACCAAGTATTTCTGCAAGACCAATTTCGACATGGAGCGTATCAACGAGGAGGAATCGCACTATGTCGAGCTTCCGAAAATCTATACTTTCGCCGACGAACGCGAGAAGGAGATTATGCTCAACCGCAATTTCAAGCGTGTCAACCGGGAGGTGGAGGATATGGTAAAGGAACTTCTCGGGATACAGTAACACCCTTTTCCACAATAAAGCTGCGTATGAATAACACCGCCACATTCAACATCCCTCTTTTCCTCAGGGCAAGTGGCAGCGCGTTGAAGATTATAGCCGTCCTCTCGATGGTGGCCGACCACTGCGCATATTTCCTGATGGGGCCGGACGCGCCGTTTTACGGCGTGTTCCGCTCCTTCGGGCGTATCGCGTTCCCGGTGTTCGCTTTCCTTGTGGCGGAAGGATTCGCCAACAGCCGCAACAGGTTGAGGTATTTCCTGATTCTCGTACTTTTCGGAATTATAAGCGAACTGCCCTGGCATATGCTTAACGGGGCCGATGGCTCGCATAATGTCATGTTCACTCTCTCGCTGGGGGTGGCGGCTCTGGCGGTGTTCGACCGGCTGTGTGAACACGGGCCGCTCTCTTTCATCGTAGTGCTGGCTGTCGCGGCTTTGGCATGGTGGCTGGGTACCGATTATGACTGGCGCGGCGTGCTGATGATTTTTCTTTTCTATATTCTCCGGCACGGCACCATGCGTCCGTGGCTGGAACGTTCATCGACACATTTCCCATCACAGGCACTCCTGCAGATCATCTTCACATTTCCGCTTATGGCACATTACGGCATAGCCGGAGCCATGCTTGCCTCCGCCGTTATCTTCCTATATGACGGCACACGGGGATTTATCCGGGGCAGCACCGCCAAATATGCCTTCTATGCGATTTATCCCGCACATCTGCTGCTCATTGCACTATGTTCTTAATTATGACAGCCGTCAGGAGAAAGACCTGGCGGCTGTCTTGTGGGGTATCCTGTGGGGTAACTTGCGGGGTACCCTTATAAAAAAGGTACGAGCCCAACCCATGGAGCTGGACTCGATTTAATCTTTTTTATAGTGCAGTTGGACGCAACTGGGCTTTCCAAGTACACTTTCTGCCTGCAAAGATAGGTTTTTCTATTGTAATGAACAAATATCCTGAGTGATTTGCCGGTTTTTTAACAATTATTTTGCTGTCAGCTATTCTGATTCTCAGATTTCTCCTCTATCTCGGGTATTATGATACCAGTTTTATCCTCTATAAGTGGTCTTAAAGAAGGTGCTTTAGCATACAGCAGCTCTGTCACCCTGTATATATCATCCCACATATCTTTTACCCTGTTGACTGAAATTTTCTTTAGCAGATAATCGACTACAGCCATGGCCTCACGGAATGTATGCCGGTTAATGTCTTGGAAATTTCCGGCCTTGCCTCTTCGGATACCTGTAAACAGATTCAGGTCAAACAATGTTTTACCGTGAGCGCAGGCATTACGAACCTCCCTTATGGCTGACAGGTAACTTTTGAATGTGGCTGTTGCAGGCTCTCCGAAACGATTGCTTACCAATTTCTTGTCTTTATTCAATATCAGGCTGTCATATAGAATCTCAATATTGCCGAGAGTCATATACTCCATGGTTTTCCATGCAGGAGCATACTGGCCGAGATATATTTTGTGGTGTCTTTTGATTACATCGTTCCTTTTTATGGAATTGTAGGCTGCTGTTGGGAAGTTTGCGATAAAGTCCGGTTTTACTACCGAGGGACATACGAACCACGTTGGATTGCCGCTGTATTTTGTGGACAGCTCGTATATGAATACAGTGCGGATTGCCACCTCAATCCTTGACAGATATTTATGGAGTATATTTCTTAAATCCAAATCAAAATAATACAAGGCGACCGCATCCTCAATCCGTGTGTCCGGTATTACATTGTGGCTTCGTCCGGAGTCCAGACGTGGATAAGTTTTCTCAAAAGGATACAGATAGAATCCCAGGCGATAGTATCCGATGTCCGCCAGATACTCCCTTGCCTTGGCTTCATCGGAAATCACCACACCATGCCTGCGGAGTATCGCTATCTGCTCCTCATGGGTCGTAGCCCTTTTGTTATATGGTATTTTTCTTCTTGCCATTCAAAAATGTTAATTCAACTACAAAATTACTCAATTATTCTGACATTTCAAGTATTCGGTAGCCTCTATGTATAAGGATTCTACGGTTATCCGTGCTATTTCATGCTAAATCTGACGAAGCACCCGTATGACTGCACGGATATAGCCCGGATCCTCGGCGTAGCCGATGTTTTTGAGCCATAAAAGATAGTTCCCACCCTTATAGCGGTACTGCACTTTCGTATAGTAGGCCCTTACACTCTCCGTCCAGTGCGCGAACTCGTAGTATTCGCCTGTCCTCGGATTGGTGAGGCCGAAAAGGTTATGCTTGTTGCGGCATACCGACGACTTGAACCATCCGGTTTCAAGAATGGCCTGAGCAAGCACGATTTTGGGAAACTTTATTCCATTCTTATTTATTTCAGCGATTAGATTGGGGATTGTAAGAAGCGGCAAGGTGTCTTTTATTGCCGTTTCCGGCTTTGATTTTCTCACATTGCCATTGTTGCGAAATGCAGAATGTTTTTTTGTCTTGACGGGTACTACCTCGGATTTATTACCCAAAGGCATTGCATCAGTAATGTGTTTATCCTCAATACGTTTGTCGGATTTGACAAAGCAGTGGCCCTCAATAGGGCACTCCCTTGTTATCGTATGAAACTGAGCTGATAACGGAAATGGTGCCGCAATCATCGCTGCAAGTATCAGAATTGTGTCCAAAGTATTCATTAGCGGATTTTATGTGAAATAATTTTGTCGCTGACAAGTGGTTGACGCCACGAAATTAACCCCATAAAGTAAACCTTATGAAAGATTCGGACACAATTATATCGAATCAGCTTCCATTTGAGCAGTTGGCAAAACTTGGCCTCGACCGGGGAAAAGTGGATAAATTGCCGCAAGAGATTAAAGAGAAGCTGATTAAGGGAGAGATAACCCCGCTAATAGATGTGTCACTACCTGCCAAAAATGGCATGGTAATAACATTGCCCCTTAAACTCCAGCTCGCAGCCGACAAAGACGGCAATCCCACACTCATCGCATACCCGGTGCAGCGTGAACTCTCAATCGAGAAAGACAACGTGCTGCGCCTCTCCCGACAGGAGGCTGACGCGCTCCGTCGTGGAGAGGTACTGCAAAAAGCCGTGGATGTCAACGGAGAGAAAACACAGCAGTATCTCCAGCTTGACCCCGAAACAAAATCCGTCATGCACCGCCGTATTACCGAGATACAGATAGAGCAGCGGCTTAAGGATATGGAGAAAGTCAACGACATAGAGCTTGGGGCGCAGCAGAAGCAGCAGGCCCGCGAAGGCAAACCGGTGGAGCTTGACGTGGGAGGCGAAAAGGTGTCGGTAGGCATAGACCTGCGCGAGCCTCAGGGCTTCAGGGTGGTTAAAGGCGACCTCCGGGAATGGGAACGGCAACATAAACTACAGTATGACGAGCGGCACCCGGAATATCTCGGACTGGTTATGACCGACAGGAACCGCTGGGAATACCGGAAAGTAGTCGAGCATGACTCAAAAGAACGTGCCATACGGCTTGACACCACTCGCGAGATAGAACGCAAATCCGGATTCAAACTCTGATATTCATGGCCGGACAAAAAAGAACGGACATTCCCGATGAAACGCTTGCCGGGCAGTTTGAGGAGATGAAAAAGAGGCATCCGGACGCAATTCTGCTGTTCCGCACCGGCGATACCTACATGACATACCGCCAGGATGCTGACAAGGCTTCTTCCGTTCTCGGAATAGAACTCATAGAACGCCCCCTTCCGGACAACACCACAATCAGGACTGCCGGATTTCCATACCACGCACTCGACACTTATCTTCCCCGCCTTGTAAGGGCCGGTCTGAGAGTCGCCATTTGCGAGCAGCTTGAAGATCCGAAGCGGAAGAAAAAAGAGGCGGACGGCCTTGATACATCCGGCCCTATAAAGGAACCAATCAAAAAAGAAAACGATATGCCAAGAAAAAAGAAAGAGAAAGCTCCCCAGGAGGAGCCGGGAAAGACCGCCGGGGTCCCGGCAGATGGCGAAAACCCGAAAGAAAAGAAGTCCGAATCCACATCACATAGTGCCGGACAGGGCGATGCCGCCACGGAGCGGAAGCCACGCGAGCCGCAGATGGTGACTGTCAACGGCGACAAGGTGTCACACGGCCATGCCTACCGCAGCAACGTGAATCCGGAGGACTGGTATTTCACCGCCAGAATCAACGGCCAGCAGCTCAAACCGCAGAAGATGGAGCCGGCCGATGTCGCAGCATATGACAAGAAGGAGATAGGCGTGCCTGAACTCATGCAGCGTTACTATCCGACAAAGCTCATGCCGAGAGTTCCGGAAGAGGCGTTCAAATATCCCAACGGACTTGCCGGGCCGTCAGGACCGCTGACCGTCGAGAAGTTCAATGTCTACAAGGAAACCGACGAAACCCGTGCGGACTATGGCAGATACAAGTTCTACGCGCAGGTGGGCGACAAGAAGATGTCGGCCCCGGCTTTCCGCGATGACCTGAACGCCTACTTTGACCGTGTGGCGACTCCCGGCCAGCTCGTGGAGCGCAATTTCGGCGAGCGTCTGCATCTCCCTTCCCATTACGCGCAGTTCCGTCTACCCGACGGCATAGACCCAAAGGGCGTCCGCGTCGCCAAAGACCGTTCCGACGGCAAATGGAAGGTGTCGGCCGACCTCGGGGAAGGGCTGGGCCGCACCTCAAAGCAGGAAATATCGTTCGACGACGGCTATTCGCTCTTCAAGGCCAAGAGCGCGACACGCGAGCAGATAGCGGCCAAGTATCTCGGTGGCGAGATAGCGGCGATGATGGCCGCGCCCCTGTCGGTGGAGAAGTCCGCTTCCATGAAAATGTAAATTATCAACGCTAAAAGAATACCGCAATGGCAAAAATAGAATACGACGAGCTGGTCCAGCTCCTTCAGGACGGCAAGATAGGACACCTTCGCTTCCTGCTTGAGAGCGACGACGCGGAGGCTTATCTTGAATGGTGCGAACAGCACGGCATAGAGCCGTCCGAAGAGTCGGCAGAGTTCTACTACGATGAAACGGAGATAGACATGATGGAGAGTCAGCTTATCGACGACGAGAGCTATGGCATCTGGAACTGACGGACACGGCGGCTCAGGACAACAGGCACTTGACCGGTTCGCGCAGATGATGATAGAGCGCATGGAGAAGATGAAGAAATCGGACTGGCAGCAGGGCTGGATAGGAGGCGCGGCCTCCGTCGGCCTCCCTCAAAATGTAATGGGACGCAATTATTCCGGTTCCAATTCATTCTTTCTCCAGCTCTATTCGGCGTCACAGGGATATAAGCTCCCGGTATTTATGACTTTCAGGCAGGCCCACAATTTCAAAGCCCATGTTCTCAAAGGAGAAAAGGCGTTCCCGGTAATATACTGGGACATGCTCGTGCGCGACAAGGACGGCAAAAAGATAAGCTCCGACGAATACCGTGCAATGTCAAGGGATGAAAGGAAGAATCTTGATGTAATCCCTTTCGTCAAGGCATTTCCGGTCTATAACCTCGACCAGACCAATTTCCGGGAGGTGCAGCCCGAGAGGATGCAGAAACTACTGGACCGCTTCAAGGTGCCGGAACTTCGCGACACGCAGGGCATGTACGCCCATTCTGCCCTTGACAGCATGGTGGCGCAGCAGTCGTGGCTGTGCCATATCCAGGCCGACCGCGAGGAAATAGAAGCCTATTACTCACCGTCCCGCGATATAGTGGTGCTTCCTATGAAGGCACAGTTCAACAGGGGTATGACGCCGGAAGATGTTTACCGCGACGGCATGGAGTTCTATTCTACCATGTTGCATGAAATGGCTCACTCCACCATGACACCTGAAAGGCTAAACCGCGACGGCGGAGCGAGATTCGGCGACCCCAAATATGCCAAAGAGGAACTGGTAGCCGAACTTACCGCCGCTATGATTTCTCATTCGATGGGCTTCGATTCCAAAGTTACCGATAACTCGGCGGCCTATCTCGATTCATGGATTACTAAGCTGAAACAGGAACCGAAGTTCATTGTGTCGGTGATGGCCGATGTGAACAAGGCCTCGGAAATGATACTCGACCGTGTGGACGCACAGCGCATATCGCTCGGCGAACAGCCTTATCTGGCTAAGAACGACCCTCTGATGGCTCCATTGGAGGACGAGATATGCCCCTTCAAAAACGCCTCCATCGTAAAGACCCGTTCCGGCGATTTCGCCATACGGGCCTCCTACAATGGCGTCGATCTCGGCATGAAGCCCATCGAGCGTTCCACGGCCCGCATTTACTTTCAGCTTACCGACCGCCGCGAGAAGGATATTTTTCTCGGAAGCACCATACGGAAGCATTACGAGTCGGAGATTGCCGGCATAGACCGCAAGGCGTCCAAGTCACTTTCAATGGCATGACGGCATGGCAACGGGAGATTATAAAATAAGATTCAAGGACCTGAAGGCGCGTGTCGGCATCGACGATGTGGCCTATTCGCTCGGCTACCGCCTC
>USFX01000062.1 GCA_900553965.1 uncultured Prevotella sp. | reverse complement strand
CGGGATCGTTCAGCCGGTCTTCAAGCGTATGCTGCTCGTCTTCCAGCGCCGTCATCTTGCCGGGCAGGGCTTCCAGTTCGTCCTTGAGCATTTGCAGCTCGCGCTGTTCCTTGAAGGTCAGCTTGCGCGGGCCGATCTTGGCCGGAGGGGCCAGCGGCTTGGGTTTCGGCTTGTCGGCGTGGGCAGCCACGGGCTCGGGGCGCTGGCGCAGCCAGTCCGTGTACCCGCCCACATACTCATGCACCTGCCCGTCGCCTTCAAGAGCCAGCGTGGTGGTGACGAGGTTGTCGAGGAACTCGCGGTCGTGGCTCACGACGATGGCCGTACCGTCGAAGGCACGTATAGCCTCCTTCAGGACGTCCTTCGACTGCATGTCGAGGTGGTTGGTGGGCTCGTCGAGGATGAGCAGATTGACCGGTTCGAGCAACAGGCGGATCATCGCCAGACGGCTGCGCTCGCCGCCGCTGAGGACCTTGACCTTCTTGTCCGAAGCCTCGCCGCCGAACATGAACGCTCCGAGAATGTCATTGATGCGCAGACGTATCTCACCTTTGGCGACATTGTCGATGGTCTCGAAGACGGTGAGGTTTTCGTCGAGCATCTGCGCCTGATTCTGCGCAAAATAGCCGATCTGTATGTTATGGCCTATCTTGAGCATGCCGGTATATGGTATCTCGCCCATGATGCACTTCACGAGCGTTGACTTTCCCTCGCCGTTCTTTCCCACGAAAGCCACTTTCTCGCCGCGCTTGATGGTGAGCGTGACGTGGTCGAAGACGGTGTGGTCGCCGTAGTCCTTGCGCACTTCGTCGCAAATCACGGGATAGTCGCCGCTGCGCAGACATGGCGGGAACTTCAGACGCAGGGCCGACGTGTCCACCTCGTCGATTTCGATGGGCACGATTTTCTCCAGCTGCTTGATACGGCTCTGGACCTGAACGGCCTTCGTCGGCTTGTAGCGGAACTTCTCGATGAAGTCCTTCATGTCCGCAATCTCCTTCTGCTGATTCTCGTATGCGCGGAGCTGCTGCTCGCGGCGTTCCTGACGCAGCACGACATATTCGTCATATTTCACGCGGTAGTCGACAACGCGGCCGCAGGAAATCTCCAGCGTACGGTTGGTCACATTATTTATAAAGGCACGGTCGTGGCTCACGAGCACCACGGCTCCCGACGACTGGGCGAGAAACTGCTCCAGCCACTGAATGCTCTCGATGTCGAGGTGGTTTGTCGGCTCGTCGAGCAGCAGGACGTCGGGACGCTGAAGGAGGATTTTGGCCAGTTCGATACGCATGCGCCATCCACCACTGAACTCGCTCGTGGGACGCTCCAAATCCGTGCGCAGAAATCCCAGACCGCACAGAGTCCGCTCTATCTCCGCCTCGTAGCTCTCGGCTCCCATCATCATATACCGCTCATGCTCCTGCGTGAAACGCTGCACGAGCTCCATATATTCCTCGCTCTCATAGTCGGTGCGCTCGGCCAGCTGCCGCTCCATCTCGTCGATGCGCTCCTTGAGACGGGTGTTTCCGGCGAACGCCTTGCGCGTCTCTTCGCGCACGGTGGTGTCGTCCTGCAGACGCATGACCTGAGGAAGATAGCCTATCGTCGTGTCGTTAGGCACGGCAACCACGCCGGCCGTCGGCTTCTGCATGCCGCAGAGAATCTTGAGCATGGTCGATTTGCCGGCTCCGTTCTTGCCCACAAGGGCTATGCGGTCACGCTGGTTTATGACGAAACTGACGTCGCTGAACAATGGCTTTATCCCGAATTCAACTTTAAGTCCTTCTACTGAAATCATCTACAATGCAATCAAATATGTGTATGAACGTGCAAAATTACTCCATTTTTTCGAGTAAAGCGAAAAAATGTATAACAAAATGGCGAAAGGCGGCGGAAACAGGACTGCCGGCGGAAAGCCAAAGACGCCATTCCTTGGATTCATCCGGCAAATCCGAGAAAGTAATATGACTCATTTTACCGACCAATATGAGTCATTTTACCGACCAATATGACTCGTTTTACCAACCAAAATGACTCATATTACTTTCCAATATAGCCTATATTGCAAAGTGAAATAGGCTATATTGGCCGGTAATATAGCCTGTTTTGGTCGGTAATATAGCTTGTTTTACTTTACAGCACAGGCTGAACGGAAGTAAAAGTCACGGTGTTTTCTGACCGCCCGTCAGCGTTCAAGAAGTATGACGCGGGCTGCCTGATTGTCCATACCGGGCATGGTCCGGCCCACACCGGCACCGATATATGTCGGGTCACAGACGGTGAAGCGACGGCCGGACAGTTCTATATAGTCGCCGGCGACGGTTTCACCGGAAAAGCATACGGCAGTGGCCAGATGGCCGGGATAATAGACGAGGACGACATCAAGGCCAAGCAGGTCACGCACCAGACGGGAGAACAGGATGGACCGGTCCTCGCAGTCGCAATAAGGATAATACAAAGTCTCCTCTGCAAAGAACGCGCGGTCATGTCCCCAGACCTTCTCGTCATATTCATAGACAAAAGCCGTCTGCACGAAATTAAGAAGCCGTTCGGCAGCTTCCTTCGCGTCCAACCCTGCAAGCTGTTCACGCAGCGGCGTATAAAGCATGCGCGCTACCCCCTCATCCATAGGGACATTGGCATATACGGCCCAACGGGTCATAACATTACGGTCCGTCTCCGACGCCGGATAGCTGTCATAGAAGTCATTCAGGTTCTTGTTGACACGGACCTCAGCTTTTATTTCGGGATAACGTTCCGACTGGAGTTTCCTCGCGGGAGTTTCCTTGCGGGCCAGTTTCGGCTGGCGGCGCATCTGCAACGAAAGTGACTGTTCTTTCGGAAAGGCAACATCACAGACTTCCATGCGGCGGACATTATCGTCCGTCGGATAATAGCGGGTGCCGCCGATATCAAAGAATGGACGGCCATATATGGTATGCTCACTGCCGTAAAGCAGCACCAACCGTCCGTCAGACCTTCCGAGGCGCATCCTGTAGCCTGACTGACAATAGACGTATGCCGTCAGCATCACTGCCTCATCGCCATTGCCCATGCACGCCTCGGCCATTGTCTGCAGCAGCGAGAGGTAGGCCCAATCAGACAGTTCCATCCTGACGCGCAGTTCAAGGCAGTCACGCAGCAGATTGTTATACGCTTCACCGGCCATCTTTTCCCATGCAGAAGACAGGACGTCGTTGGACAATCCGCCAAGACGAAACCGGCAGTCATCGTCAAAGCGCACCTTGACGTCCGTGCCGTAGAACCGGAAGGCCACACTTTTCTCCTCCTCCGTCACCGGCACCTCACGTATGGGAACCAGCGGAAGAGGCTGCGGAGCGAACACCGGCGGCTCAACAATGTCACGTATCGGAACGGGGCGGCTCTCCCGTAACGGCACACGATGTTCTTCCTCCGGCATCACCACTGGCGGAACGGTTTCGTCCTTTGGTCGCGGTATGGCCGACGAAGCGGTGAAAGTCTGCCACGCATGCTTCATGAATTCGGCATAACGTCCGTTCGCTTCGGCCCGAAACTCAGCATAACGGTCACCGGCTTGCTGCCGGAACTGTCCGTACTGCTGTTTCAGACCGTTTCCCTGAGCAAGAGATGAAGACGCAAGGGACAGACACAAGGATATCAGGAATAAATGTCTCATAGCGCATGACGGTTTAATATATAATGACGCTGACGATACGGCAAAGACGGACTTGCCTCACCTGAAGCAATATCCGTCTTTGTCATTAATTGGTTAGATTAGAACTTATAGCCTAAGGTCACGTAAGCGGCAGCGTTCTTAACGTCTCCGCCACCGGGCGCGAACTTCAGAAGTCCGAGCTCATACTCTGCACCGAACACAAAGCGATGGTACTCAAAATCTACGCCGAGGTCAAGACCGGCATCAAAACGCTTTCCCGCCTCTTCGCCTTCATAAGACTTGAAGAGGTCCTCATCCCAGCTACCGCCTTCGTTGCCGTCACCATAAAACGAAGAGCCCTTAAAACGTCCGGAGATAGCGTATGCGAAATAAGGACCGGCTTTGAGCGTGAGATTCCAGCTGTCGTTGAGATTGATGCGGTAGGCGGCTACGATAGGCACCTGTATATAGAAAACGTCAAGTGTCTCCTTATAAGATTCACTGAATCCACCATAGACCTCGCCGAGGTCTTCCCCATACTCAGCACCTTTCCATGCCAGTTCAAGAGAGGGCATCAATGACCAGTTGGAAGACAGCGGCTTCTCTATTCCGACACCAATCTTGCCGACAAAATGGTTTTCCATACCCTCAACGTCACCATAGCATGTCGCAAAACCGACACCACCCTTGACGTTCCACGTAATCTGAGCCGACGCTGCGACAGCAAACATGGCCACACACAATAAACTAAATAGCTTTTTCATAACTTTTGTTTTTAATAGATGAATAATTAATATGAATTTTAAAAAAGATTATTGTCCTCTTCAAATACAGACCGCGTCATCGGCGCTCAGAAATGCAGCTCCTTCCACTTCGCACGCATTCCTGCCGACACATTCACCGACGGCGTCTGCAACTTGTCGTTCTCCAGCATTGAGTTTTTCTTCACCTCTGACGACAACGTGGTGAACAGTTCTCCGAACGAGACCTTGCCCTTGGTCTCCTTGAGCTTGTTTAACAGGAAGTAGGTGAACATGCCATGACGCTTTTCCTGATATGCCAGAGCCGTCTCGTCGTCAGATGCTGCCGTGAAGACAACGATATTTCCGCTCAGGACTTCCTCCTTCGGCTTGATGGCTATACCTCGGGCGGCCACAAGCGCCTGTCCGCTACCGCGCTTGACACCGCTGAAACAGGCGTCGAGCAACACCGTGACGCTCTGTGTCTTCAACTTACCCAGACGTCCGTAGAAATCGCTGAGTTTGAAACACGTGGTGATGTCCTTCGGAAATCCGTCCGTAGGAATGAGATAAGCAGTCTTGTCCTTCTCATCCGGCATACCGTGGCCGGCATAATAAAGGAGCATCTTCGACTTCCCTTCAGTCACGTTGGCCATTGTCTCCATCCAGTTGAGAGCGCGCTTTATATCTGTATATGAGGCGTTGATGAATGTCTTTATCTGTTTTTCCGGTATGCCGAGAGTCTTTATGCAGTACTCCCGGAAAACCTCTCCGTCCCTTTGGGCGAATTCCACTTCGGGCACATCCTCATACTTTTCGTTGGCTATAATCACACAATACATATCCCGATTCTTGTCCGTGGCAATCACCGGAATATCCATGTCCACGTCAACAGGAGGCAGAGCCGGTACGGCGGGTTCAACAGCCGGCCGGGACTCAACGGCGGCCGCCACCTCCTTCGAGCCGGAGGCGTCTTTACCCAATCCGACCTTGCCAAGCAATTTTCCCATCACACTCTTCTTCGGCTTGGGCGTTTCGGCTGCCAGTTCCGCGTTTTTGCGTAAACGTTCGGCCTCCTTTCTGGCCTGCTCAGCATCTTCCGCGGCCTTCCTGGCCTCTGCCTTGGCGATGGCCAGCTTGTCATATTCAGCCTTCATCTGCATTTGCAACTGCTGTTGCTGTTCCTTCACGGCAGCCTTGGCGGCCTTGGCTTCCATCTTTGCCTGTCTGGCAGCTTCCTCCTCTGCCCGCTTGCGGTCGGCCTCAACGGCATGGCTATTTGCGGCTATCAACTCTCCGCCAGCCTTAGGATAATGCTCCAGCCCCTGACGTATGGCGTTCTCGTCAAACGTCGACGGCATGGTCAGGGTCATCATGCTGTTGTCACGGAAAGCATTCTTCCCGATATACTTTATCGACGGCGGCAGCGATACGGTCTGGAGCTTACGGAATTCGTTGAAGCAGAATTTGTCAAGAGACTCTATTCCGTCCTCCAGCGTGAGGTTGACCGTCAGATAGTTGACACCGTTAAGGAACGTACTGACCTGCTTCACCGGATAGTCCGTGCCCTTATATGTCACCGTAGCGGGTATGGTCACATCCATCGCCTTTACACTGAATCCTGTGACACAGACGCTGTTGCCCATCAGCTTGCACTTGAATGGCACGCCCTTATATACATACTCGAAACGCTGCGCCATGACCACGGCGGCCATAAGGCAGCAGATTATTGACAGTGCTGTCCTTTTCATTGTTGTTTTGATATAATTAAAGGTTTCATTATTGTTTGCATTTCCTTGTCATGCTTACGGCATCGTGTCAGCCATGACTGGAAATCGGCGTAAGCCAACTGACGTGGCAGTGTCTCGGCGGCACTGCTGTCCACGGCCTTGGCAAATGACATAGGCGAGAAGACCACATAAATCTGATTATGTTCCGATGCCCGCGAGCACGTCAGGGTGTATTCGTCCACGTATTCCTGTTCCCGTTCAGGTGCTTCCTTGATACGGAAGAAGAGATAGCGGCGGTTGGCCTCAACCTTGTATATGCCGTCCGTCTGACTGCGGTATGGCAACAGACAATAGGCATTTCGCTCCGCATCAATCAGGTAGACGGCGAGAAAACCGCTCACGGGCGACACAAACGACAGATACATGTCGTCTCCGTCACTGAACTCGTCCGCTTCAAACTTGTCTTCCGTACCGTTGCGCAACACGCAGGCCTTGATGTCCACACGGGCGGAGACAATCTCCCGAGCCTTACCCCGCACACAGACACGAACCACGAGCATGCCCTGCTCGTATGATATGTCATATTCCGGCTCACCCTCCGTCTCTATCCATTCTCCCTTGACCTCACTACCGCCGATGGACAGGAAGTCTATGTCAGACCGGCCGTTGCGGTTCTCCATGCGTGTGGCATTGGTCTGGCTGACAATCGTTCCGAACTCGTCGGCCAGAGCCTGTATCTTCGCCCGGTCGAGAGCCGTGCGCCGAGCCTCCTCCAGACTGACGTTCTCTGGTGCATGATAGGTGTATTCACCTTCCACCGTCTTCATCTTCTGGGAGAAGACGGGGATGGTGAATAACAGGAAAAAATATAAAAAAGTATGCTTCATGTACACGACACAGGTTAAAATCCGTGATGATCCGCTGCGCCGGAGATTACCATCCCAGCAGCTCGTCCAACTTCTGATGCAGTCCGTCACCCTTTTCTTCCAGCTGTTCATAGACGGCTTTCTTGGCTGCGGCCTTTGCCATGTTGCCATTGTAGGCTATGCGCACAAGGACCTCCTTGTTCTTGTTAGGCTTGACACGGTACAGTTCCATGACGGTGATGGTGCGTCCGATGCTCTGCGAAATGAGATTTTTGGCCGCCATGATGCTCTGGGTGACTGATGCGGCTTGCTCCGCCGCCAGCTGTTTGTTGGACACGGTGTTTTCCACCAGTGCCGTTATTTCTGTCTGAATCTGTCCCGCAAGATTCTGCTTGGCAAGCTCCAGGGCCTGCATCTTGGCTGCGTCATAATTCTCGGCAATGCTGATAGCCTCACCCATGAGATACTTCGGATACATGTCTTCATCATATTCCATCTGCATCATGTATGACCTGTCAAGCTGCTTGACCAGTGGCAATGCTCCGGGAGCAGACTGCCAACCCTCTTTTTCCAATTTCTTGGCTTCCTTGCGCGATGTCTTTGAAGCCTTTTCGTTCAATTCCGCCTTTGAGGCTTTAGCCATTTCGCGGCGTTCCTTAATCTGTTCCTTTGAGATTTGGGCCGATGCTGCGGTAAACAAACCTGCCAGCATAAGCGTCAGAAGACATTTGGCTGCTTTCATAATTACATTATTAATATATGTCCGCAGCTCCCGAACCGGACGGTTCCTTTTTCCGTATTTTTGATTTGGAGGCCATATAATAAAAAAAGCGCGGGAACTGCACCTGTCACTTATCCCGCATACTGGGCCTCGCAATTGCCTTTGGTCAAGGATAAGCAACTGCAGAGGCCCACGCCGATATGTATATATATGCCACACCATGCACCCGTATGAAACCATACAGATACAATGATGGCTGTATACAACACACCCATGAACATCTACCGCTGCATTATCGTGTGACCATTTTTTGAAGTTGCGAGTTTCAGTATGCCACAGATAAAACGTCAAGTAAACGTCTTCTTCTATATATAGCGCACCCCCACCCTTCATTCCCGGCATATTCTATCCGAGAATATCGGCGTAGGTTTGCGCTGCAAATATACGAAAAAGTTTTAAATATACAAAAAAACGTTGCAAAAAATCCGTTTGCGGCATTCATTCTGACACTATCTGTCGCAATAACGGATTTTACAGTATCAGGAAACCGCGGGTGATACTGTTGATGATACTGTAAATGATACTGTAAAAACGGCCGACACGACTTCTCGCCTCATCGCCGCCATCAAGGAACATCCGGAATACACCTACGACGAATATGCACAAACGCTGAATGTCGGCCGCGCCACGGTTGCACGGTATATAAAGAAGTTGAACGGGAAAGTCATAAGACGTGTCGGGACTGACAAGGACGGACATTGGGAGCTGATGACGGATTGAGACCGCCAACAGAGCACAGGGTACAGTATCAATGCACAGATAGAATATAAAGGTAGGGACATAGTCTTGTCTTTGTCCGCCCGGTAAACGTTGATTATCAATCACGTTATTGGCGGATAAGGACGAGACTATGTCCCTACCTTTATATTCTATCTGTGCCTCAGGGCTTCCCTCATCTTTCCGCCATACGCCGGCGGAGCAGCCGCGGGATCAGCCGGCCGTCCTGTATTGCGTCGGGGTCTTGCCCGTATGTGCCTTGAAAAAGCGGACGAAATGCTGGGAATATTCGAAGCCGAGGCGCTGGCCGACCTGCGTGATGGTGAGCGACTCGTCGTTGAGCAGCTGCTTGGCAGCGGCAAGAAGGTGGCCGGAGATGAAGTCCTTGGCCGTACGGCCGGTCTCAACCCTCACCAGCTCGCCGAAATAGCCGCTGGAGAGACAGCACTTGTCGGCGAAATAGGCCACCGTGGGCAAGCCCTCGCGATGAGCTTTCGTGGCGATATAGTCCTTCAGAAGCGCCTCAAACTTCTTCACAACGGCATGGTTTATTTCCTCGCGCGTCACGAACTGACGGTCGTAGAAGCGCAGACAATAGTTCAGAAGCAGCTCGATGTTGGACACGATCAGGTCACGGCTATGCTTGTCGATGGAGCGGCAAAGCTCCTGACCAATCATGTCGAGCACGCCACGGAATATCTCTATCTCGCCCGACGATAGGTGAAGGGCCTCATTGCTCGTATATGAGAAGAACTCATAGCGCGAGATATTCCGGCCCAAAGACGTTCGGGCGAGAAGGTCGGGATGGAAGACGAGGGCCGTCCACTTGGGATATTCCACCCCCGGCATAGGCTCGACGTGGACCGTCTGTCCAGGAGAGAATGTCGTCACGGTCATCTCGTCGAAGTCATATTTGGTGCGGCCGTAGGACAGGCGGCATCCTTTGTTCTCCTTCAGGAAAAGGGCGTAGAGACCATAGTGGGTGACACACTCCTCCACTTTGTGCAATTTGTCATAGCGGACAACGCTCACCAAAGGATGAAGAGTCTCAAAACCATACTGCTCATTGAACTGCTGGACTGAATCGAAATATATCTGTTTCATATTCTTGGATGTTACAAAGACGCCGATACGGTGTCGCATTGTTATAACGTCACGGCCGCCGGATTATTGTTGCGGCAGACTGTCGTAAGCCGCGTCGTCCACCGGTTCGAGCCATTCGTTGCTCTCCTCTCCCGACGTACGGACGTGGGTGGCGAGATGCTGGAACCATGAGTCACGCTGCGCGCCGTGCCAGTGTTTCACTCCCTCGGGAATGTCGACCACGTCGCCGGCCTTCAGCGCTATTGCCGGCTTGCCCCACTCCTGATACCAGCCTTTGCCGCTGACGCAGATGAGCACCTGACGGGCACCGTGATGGACGTGCCAGTTGTTGCGGCAGCCGGGCTCAAAGGTCACGTTCGACAGCGGGAGCACGGTTTTCTCGCCGTCCGCCGTCAGATTGACGGGCCGGATGGGATTGAGATAGCTGTTGCCGATGAAATACTGCGCATAACCGGTGTTTTGCTGTCCTTTCTCAAACTCACCCTTCAGTGTCAGACCTTCGGCGTCAAGCCAGGCGCAAAGCCCGTCCACCTGCTCCTGAGTGTTGCCCATCATCACGGCACCGCGCTTGTGGGAAGCCAGCTGGCTGTCGACACCCGTAAGGCCCGAAAGGGCCGCAACGGTGACGATTTCGCGGTCCGCCGGCGACAACTGGTCACCGGCGAAGATGTCTCCGAAGAGATGGCTCTTGAGGTAATAGTCGTCCTGCGGGCAGAAGTCGAAGTTGAAAGGACGGCCGGACAGCTTCGTCTGTATTTCCGTGCCGCGCTTCAACGCCTCTTCCGCATCATCCCACATCGCAGGACGGGTCCACGGCCGTCCCTCATTGTCGGCGATGCCTTGTGCCTTGCGATTGTCAAGAACCGTCTTCAACCGGTTCAGAGCATTGAGCGAACGGGGGAAACCAGTGTAGGCATAGAGCTGCGAGAAAGCCTCTTTCAGCTCATTTACGGTCACTCCGTTGTCAAGGGCGCGGCGTATCGCACCGTCAAGCCGCGTCATGTCTCCCTGCGCCTCAAGGCAGGCACACTCAGCCAACGACAGCTGGCGTTGTGTCAATGTTGTTGTCTTCATCTGTTCCATGTCTGTTTTGTTTCCACTTTGGTTCTGACGGTCTGCCGTCTGGGCTGTGGCGGTCAGTGTGCAAACGACCGCCACAGCAATCAATACGGTCAATCTGTCCATCGTTATGACATCAATTTGGTTATATCTTCTACGATCATGCTGTCCACCAGCCTGTTGGCAGCGAGGAATTCCGGTAGCGAATAGCGGTCGACAAACTCCTTTCGTGCTCCATAGCAGAGCGTCCTGACTGCTGACGGGCCGTAATGGCGGGCCACCTTCTCGCCGAAACCGCCCGAGAGAGCACCGTCTTCGAGGGTCACGACGACACGGTGGTCGGCGGCAAGGCTGTCAAGCAGCTCCGTGTCGAGGCCGGAGATGTAGCGCGGATTGACAAGCGTGGCGTCGATGTCCTGCGCCTTCAGCATGCGGCTGACGCTCTCGCCGAGCTGGAAGAAACCGCCGAGGGCGAGGATGGCGACATCTTTTCCGCGCTCAACCACCTCATAGCGGTTCAGGCAGGAATAGTCCGTCGCGACGGGACGGGTGGCGGGAACGGTCTGCCCCACCGGCACACGGATGGCCACGGGGTGGTCCTTATATCCGATGCTCCAGTCGAGCATGGCGAGATATTCCTCGCGGTTGGTCGGTGCGAGATAGACAAGATTGGGGATGTTGCACAGCAAAGGGATGTCGAAATGACACAGATGGGTCACATCGTTCATCGTCGAGAGCGAGCCCCAAAGCACGAGTATCGTCGCCGGATTGTCGTTGATGCAGAGATCTTGCGACAGCTGGTCGTATGCGCGCTGTATGAACGAGCTGCAAACGCCGAACACGGGCTTGCCTCCGGCCTTCGCTATGCCCGAGGCAAGTGCCACGGCGTGCTCCTCGGCGATGCCCACGTCGACAAACTGACGGCCGGCCTCGCGGCGCCGGTCGGGCGTCCAGTTCCAGATACCGGGCGTTCCGGCCGTGATGGCGCAGAGACTGCGGTCCTGCTTCATCTGCTCCAGAAGGTGGGTTGCGGTGAGCTCGTCGTATGTCTCGCCGTCGAAGACGTTCTTCAGGTTGCCGGTGGCGATGTCGAACGGTGCGCTCCAGTGCCAGCGTTCCTTGTCCTTCTCGGCCAGCTCATAGCCCTTGCCTTTGAGCGTGTTGATGTGGACGACGATGGGATGGTCGATGTCCTTAACCGCCTGGAAAGCCCCGATGAGCGAAAAGATGTCATTGCCACGGTCCACATAGATATAGTCAAGCCCCATGGCACGGAAGAGATTGTTGGGGCACTTGCCGTCGGACTGACGCAACTCCTGAAGATTCTGATAGAGTCCGCCGTGGTTTTCGGCTATCGACATCTGGTTGTCGTTGACCACGACGATGAAGTTTGTGCCCAGCTCAGCTGCCCAGTCAAGACCCTCCAAGGCCTCGCCGCCGCTCAGCGAACCATCGCCTATGACAGCGATGACGTTGCCCCGCTCTCCGCGCAGGTCGCGGCCCTTGGCCAGTCCGCCGGCCAGACTGACCGACGTCGACGTGTGGCCGATGACGAAATGGTCATGCTCACTCTCCGACGGCTCCGAATAGCCCGAGACGTCGTCGTAACGGTCAGCTTTCAGGAAAGCTCCGGCACGCCCCGTAAGCATCTTGTGGGCGTAGCTCTGGTGGGACACGTCGAAGACTATCTTGTCTTCAGGCGAATTGAACACGTAGTGCATTGCGATGGTGGCCTCGACCATTCCGAGGTTGGGACCGCAGTGGCCGCCGTGGCGGCTCAGTTTCTCAATGAGCAGCATGCGTATCTCCACGGCCAGCTCCGTCATCTGGTCCAATGTCAACAGCTTAACATCGGCGGGTGATTTGATGGTTTCTATTATCATCCTAAAATCCGCAACTATCATTCAATACACGATTAAGGGTAGATTTATGAA
>USFX01000061.1 GCA_900553965.1 uncultured Prevotella sp. | reverse complement strand
GAACCGTTCCATGTCTATACGGTCGACGAATACATCAGCCTCGTCTGTGAATACATACAGCACTTGCGGCCGGACCTTGTCCTTGAACGCTTTGTCTCACAGGCACCGAAGGACATGCTCGTCGCACCGCAGTGGGGACTGAAAAACCATGAGTTCACCAATCTGCTGGTCAACCGCATGAAGCGTGATGGCATCAGACAGGGTGCAAAGCTCACGGCCGGATAGGTCAGGCGGAGGCGCCGGGAAAGACAAAAGATGTGAAACGGAGCGTTATTTGCCGGGAAAAAGGCCGCCGTTCGGGCTATTTTCCGTAACTTTGTGGAATCAGAAAGCTAACTATAAAACAAATAAAAAATTTAGGTACATAGAGATGAAAAAGGAATTGGTGTCGCTGCTTCTGCTTGCCGCCGTCGGTCAGGCGGCCATGGCGCAGAAGACTTTCAGCGTTAACGTGACTAACAAGGCGAAGACCGGACGCAAGGCCGTGCCGGTGGTGCTACAGTTGAAGAACTATGGCGGCATGAAGGTGAGGAGTGCCGTGGTGACATGTGACGGCAAGGAGATTCCGTCGCAGCTCGACGATCTTGACGGCGACGGCACGTTCGACGAGCTCTGCTTCATGACGGACATGGACAAGAAAGGCCGCCGGACGTTCAGCGTGGAGCTGCTGCCGACGGGCAAGCCGCGCGAATATGCGCCGCAGGTTTATGCCGAGATGATGATGTCGAACAAGAAAATCAAGAGTTCAAACAAGCAGGACCTCTACATCAGCAGCCTGACGGTGGACAACGGGACCAACCCCTACTGGATGCTCCACCACCACGGTCCGGCATTTGAGAACGACATGGTGGCCTACCGCATCTACTTCGACCACCGTCAGACGGTCGACACATACGGAAAGTACCGCAAGGGACTGGAGATCAAGGACACGCAGTTCTATCCCGACAAGGACCAGAAGGCAGCCGGCTATGGCGACGACGTGCTGTGGGTCGGCGAGACATTCGGTCTGGGAGCGCTGCGCGGATGGAACGGAACGGCTCCGCAGATGCTCAAGGACGTTGACCACCGCACGCTGCGCATCGTCTCACGCGGTCCGCTGCGCACCATCGTCGAGGTGATTGACGAGGGCTGGAACACGATGAACGCCGGCAAGGAGAAAATCGACATGGCCGCCCGCTACACACTGTATGCCGGCCGCCGCGACTGCTTCGTGGACGTGAAGTTCAACAAGGCCGTGCCGGAATATCAGTTTGCCACGGGAATCATCAACGTGAAGAACTCTGAGGAGATATCCGACAAGAAGGGTCTG
Organism: uncultured Prevotella sp.; assembly: GCA_900553965.1. Lineage (GTDB taxonomy): Bacteria > Bacteroidota > Bacteroidia > Bacteroidales > Bacteroidaceae > Prevotella. Next base: position 11,331 of record USFX01000061.1, on the reverse strand, counting down.
CGCGGATGCTGGGGCACGGACTGGCCCGTGTCGGAGAAAGATTCGGCCGGCCACAAGCGCGAGACCGTCGGCCTCGGAATCTGCATACCGGCAAAGAATGTCGTCAGCGAACTGCCCGCCAACAAGGACAACTATCCTTTCGTTATCGGAAATGCAACGGACGAGCTTCACTATAACATCACGTTCGGCTCTGACAACGAGGAATTCGGATACCACAGCGCCAAGGAATGGTTTGAGTATCTGAAGGAATGGAAGGATGAACTGAACAATCCGGTGATCATCGAATAAACAGGAACGAACAATATACTATATATGTAAACGCAAAGACGCCAAAACGCAAAGTTTATGTTCTATCATAATAATACTTTGCGATTTGGCGTCTTTGCGTTTAAAATACGACTATTGTGTCGCTGTGTTCAAAATATAGACTGCTTATAATTAAATTCTTTGCGTCTCGGCGTCTTTGCGTTTACATTATTCGTCCTTCGGCGACAATTCCGAATACATCTTCTTACCTTTCACGTAATACTGCCAGAGTATTGAGAACCGGCAATATCCTGTGACTTGGCCGGCCGTACGGCTCTTCTGTATTGCCTCGCGGTCGGCGCGGAACTCGTGTTTCCACTTCCGGAAGGCATGGCGCGCACGGAAGACAGCCTTGAAATCGCCCCAACTGCGCTTCAGCACTAGCATCTCGAAAGCGGCAAGATAGTCGAGGAACCATCTCATTCGCATCACGTGACTCAACTCTTCGTCCGGCAGACATTTATAAAGCATGGTCAGATTGTTGCGGAAGTTAAGGAATGTCTTCATCGGATTGCTTTTGGGAAGGGTTCCGCCGCCGACATGGAACACACTGCTCTCCGGTATGCAGCAGACTTTCCGACCTCTGATACCGAGACGCCAGCACAGGTCTATCTCTTCGTTATGGGCGAAGAAACGCCCGTCAAGCCCCCCGACGGCCCAATAGTCAGCCGAGCGTATCATCAGGGCGGCACCCGTAGCCCACAGAATTTCCTGCTGGTAGTCATACTGGCCGCTGTCGCGCTCGACGGTGTCGAAAATGCGTCCGCGGCAGAACGGATAACCATAGCGGTCAATCAGTCCCCCACTCGCTCCGGCATATTCAAAGCAGTCACGGTCGGCCATGGACAGGAGCTTGGGCTGACAGGCGGCAACCTCATGATGGTTGTCCATGAACTCAATCATGGGGGTGAGCCAATGGTGGGTCACTTCTATGTCGGAATTGAGCAGAAGATAGTATTCCGCATCAACCTGCGCAAGGGCTTTGTTGTAGCCTTCGGCAAATCCCCAGTTGCGGTCAAGCTCTATTAGACGACAGGCGGGAAACTCCCGGCGCAACATGTCAAGGGAGCCGTCGGCGGAAGCGTTGTCCGCCACGTAGACGTCGGCGTCCTCGTTTGAATAGCGCAACACAGAGGGAAGGTAACGGCGCAGCATCTCGCGGCCGTTCCAGTTGAGGATTACAATGGCTGTCCTTTTCATAATATCTCTGCTATCAATGCCGTCTTGTCATGGTTGAACGACGTAAGACGGACGTTTATCAACATGTTGTCATACTCTTCCTTTGCCTTCGCCGGCGACAGCTCGACACGCACATAGTTGCGCGTGAACCCATGCATGGCCTTCCCGCGCGGCGCTTTCTCGAACAGGACTTCCGCTTCCATGCCGATGAAACGCTCATAGAAAGCCAGCGTCTTTGCGTCAGACAGCTCAAGAAGGCGGCGGCTCCGCTCCTTCTTTGTCCTGTCGTCAACGATATACGGGATTTTCAGGGCCGCCGTACCGGGGCGCTCGGAATAAGGGAAGACGTGAAGCTGGGTGACATCAAGCCCGGAAAGGAATTCAAATGTCTCCTCAAAACATTCCGGAGTCTCACCGCGACACCCCACCATAACGTCGACACCGATGAAAGCATCAGGCATGGCCTGTTTGATACGGCGTATCTTGCCGGCAAACAGTGAGCTGTCGTAATGGCGGTGCATGAGCTTCAGGACGGTGTCGCTTCCGCTCTGCAGCGGTATATGGAAATGGGGCATGAACGCCCGGCTCTCCGCACAGTAGTCAATAAGTCCGTCACTGAGCAGATCCGGCTCCAAACTGCTGATCCGGAAACGCCTTATTCCGGTCACGCCGTCAAGCGCCTTGACGAGTTCAAAGAAACTCTCACCAGTCGTCTTGCCGAAGTCTCCGATGTTCCCTCCAGTCAACACAATCTCCTTTCCACCCTCGGCAGCGGCTTCCTCAGCCTGACTGACGAGCGACGCTATGGTCGGATTGCGGCTGAAACCGCGGGCGTATGGGATTGTGCAATAGGTACAGAAATAATCGCAACCGTCCTGTACCTTCAGGAAATATCGCGTACGGTTGCCTCTCGAACAGCTCGGAGCAAATGTCTTGATGTCCTTTGTCCTGACTCTATGGACCTCACATCCTGACGAAAGGCCAGCGTTTACGGACAGCCCATCACCTGATGCGACCTGCCCAACAGCTGACACAGCCTTACCATTACCGGTGTCTTCACTCAAATTGACGCTCCAGGCATCAGAAAGGAATTGTATAAGGCTGGCTTTCTCGTTAGCTCCAAGCACAAGATTAACTCCGTCAATCTTACCGACCGTCTCTGCTTCAAGCTGGGCATAGCATCCTGTAACCACGACAAAGGCACCGGGATTATTACGCACAAGCCTATGGATGGCCTGACGGCACTTATGATCGGCGACCTCCGTGACCGAACAAGTATTGATGATACACAAATCCGCTTTCTCACTCTTACCGGCCGTAACGACTCCCAGTTCCTGAAGCATCTTGCCGAAAGTGGATGTTTCCGAGAAATTCAGTTTGCAGCCCAATGTGAAGTAGGCTGCTTTCTTACCTTGAAAGGCTGACGAATCTATCATATATATAATGTGAGTATTTCATCCGCAAAGGTACGCATTTTTTGATAAACTACTGCCGGAACGACGGATTTATAGCATTTGCCTAATTATAATTGCATTTTTAACACTTCATAATTCACTGATTGACAGTGCTTTGCGAAAAAGTTACAAAATGGGGGCAAAAAAATATCTAAAAAATAGCACAACGTATCAAAAAAATGTTTACCTTTGCAACGTTTTAATAAACAAATGATTGTTTTACAGATTTAAAAAGCAAAAGAAATGAAGACATTAGTATTTATGTTCGTAGCTGCTGCAGCTATCTCATTCGCATCATGTGGTAACAAGACAAATCAGGCTGCTCCTGTAGATTCTGACACTGTCGTTGTTGTTGACAGCGCTGTTGTTGATTCAGCTGTTGTTGACTCTGCCGCTGTTGACAGCACTGTTGCTGAGTAATCAGTTGCACACTCGAGCTTAAAGAGAGAAAGAAAAGTCGTCGGACACAGTCCGGCGACTTTTTCGTTATCCTACGAACAAGAACACTACTAAACAAGGAACTATCCGAAAACCAGCTCCTTAAGCATCCAAAGACGCCATCATAATGAAACAAAAAAAATCCCAGCCATCGTTGAGAGGCCGGGATTTAATGTATAATAAAATATGATTTGCTTTACAGCATGATTATTCTGCAGCAGACGCTTCTTCTACATTCTCAGCAACAGGTGCCACCTCTTCGGAAACGGGAGCGTTCTCAACGACCTCCTCAGCCTCGGGTGCTACGACCTTAGCATTCTCGTCGATAACCTTAACGGGGATTTCAACAAGAACCTCCTTGTGAAAGTGTACTGTAGCAACGAAATCACCAACAGTCTTGATATCACGCATGGTGATAATCTTGCGGTCAACCTCATGACCGAGCTTCTTCAGTTCCTCAGCTACATGAGCAGCGTTCACAGAACCGTAAGTAACACCTGTTGCGCTCACCTTTACAGAGATTGTGAGAGCTACGTCCTTCAGAGCATCAGCCTTCTTCTCTGCCTCAGCCTTGATAGCGGCGAGCTTGTGAGCCTGCTGCTTCAAGTTCTCGGCGAGAATCTTGCGTGCTGACGGAGAAGCGATAACGCCCTTACCCTGGGGGATGAGATAGTTGCGGCCATAACCCGGCTTTACATTCACGATATCGTTCTTAAATCCAAGACCGATAATATCTTCTTTCAGTATTATTTCCATAATTCTGTCTCCTCCTTATTATTTCATCAAGTCAGTTACGTAAGGCAGCAGAGCTATCTGGCGGGCACGCTTAACAGCCTGAGCCACGCGGCGCTGATACTTCAGAGAAGTACCTGTGATACGACGGGGAAGAATCTTACCCTGCTCGTTCAAGAACTTCTTGAGGAACTCAGGATCCTTGTAGTCGATATACTTGATACCGCTCTTCTTGAAACGGCAATACTTCTTCTTCTTTGTATCCACTGAAGGTGGAGTCAAATATCTGATTTCTGATTCTTGTGCCATTGCTTAAGCCTCCTCTTTTTTACCTAATTTGTTTCTTCTCTTCTCTGCATACTGTGCTGCATACTTGTCGAGCTTCACAGTCATGTAACGGATTACTTTCTCATCACGACGATATGCAACGTCGAGAGTCTTAATTACCGAAGGCTCAGCCTTGAATTCCATGAGGCAGTAGAAGCCTGTGGATTTCTTCTGAATAGCATAAGCCATCTTCTTCAGTCCCCATGCCTCTTCATTCAGAATCTCTGCACCATTGTCGGTGAGAACCTTCTTGAATTTAGCGACCGTTTCCTTCATCTGTTCATCAGACAAAACGGGAGTCAAAATGAAAACGGTTTCGTATTGATTCATACTTTTTTTAATAATGTAAAATGTTAATTTGCAAAATTGCGGTGCAAAGGTAGCATTTTTTCTTCATCCAACCAAACTTTTGCTACACTTTTCCTATGCTTTTGCCGTAAAATCAACATAAAATCAGCGATATAGACAAAATAAACCATAAAGGAAAGACGGACACCACACTTGAAAGTATGGTATCCGTCATAATCATTGTTTCCAATTATACTTCAGTAATCGTTCTATGAAATCACGATTACCGCACCGATTTATTCCTCCTCCGGCGTGATGAGCTTGTAGCCCTTGCCGTGGATGTTGATGATTTCGATCTGGTCGTCATCCTTCAGATGCTTGCGCAGCTTGGTGATGTAGACATCCATTGAACGAGCATTGAAGTAGTTGTCATCAATCCAGATTGTCTTCAGGGCAAAATCACGCTGCAGGATTTCGTTGGCATGGCTGCAGAGCAGAGCGAGAAGCTCGTTCTCCTTCGTTGTCAGCTTTGTCTGCTTGTCGCCGATGGTCAGCAGCTGCTTCTGTGTGTCGAACGTGAAGCGTCCGATGTGGTAGACGGTACACTCCTTGTTCTTCTTTCCGCGTACGCGACGGAGGATCGCCTCTATACGGAATACGAGCTCTTCCATAGAGAAAGGCTTGGTTATATAGTCATCGGCACCGATCTTGAAGCCCTCCAGAATATCCTCCTTGAGCGTCTTGGCCGTAAGGAAGATGATTGGGATTTCAGCGTTTGCCGTACGAATTTCCTGCGCCAGGGTGAAACCGTCCTTCTTCGGCATCATCACATCAAGCACGCAGATGTCGAACTTGCTCTTCAGGAATGCTTTGTAGCCTGCCTCGCCATCGGGGCAAAGCTCTGCGCTGTAACCCTTGGCTGCGAGATATTCGCGAAGCAACATACCCAGGTTCTCATCGTCTTCACAAAGAAGAATTTTCAAATTTTCATCCATAATCGTAGTTATTTAAGTGTTAATACTAAAATGTTCTGTTTCAGTTCTTTATCACCGGAAGAGAGATGATGAAGGTCGTTCCTTTGCCGAACTCGCTTTCGACGTGTATCTCACCTTTGTGCAGCGCTATCACCTTTCTGACGTAGGCCAGTCCGAGACCGAATCCCTTGGCGTCATGGAGATTTCCCGTATGCACTCTATAGAACTTATCAAATATCTTTTTCAGATTCTCTTTCCTTATTCCCATTCCCGTATCTCGTATGGAGAGGTAGAGCCGTTCCGTGTCGTTCCACGTCTTCATGTATATATCAAGCGGTTTGTCGGGATTGCGATATTTCACGGCGTTGTCCATCAGGTTGAACACAACGTTTTGGAAGTGCATTTCATCTACATAGATAGCCGAATCCACCGCTTCGATGTCCGTATAAATTTTACCTCCCGTGTGTTCCACGCGCAGCGTGAATGAATTTGCCGTGCTCTCCACCAGCTCATTGAGGTCGATTTCTTTCTTCTTGAATACGACCTTGTTACGGTCGAACATTGACATCTGGAGTACTTTTTCAACGAGAAAGCGCAGACGTTTCGACTCGTCATTGATGACTCCACCGAGATGTTTCAGCATGGTTGCGCTCTTGTTGACACTCTCGTCGTTGAGCATCTGGGCGGCCAGCGAGATGCTGGCTATCGGTGTCTTGAGCTCATGGGTCATATTGTTTATGAAGTCATTCTTTATCTCCGTATATCTCTTCTGCCTGAATATCACCACGATTGTGAAGATGAACGTCAGCAGCAACACGCAGGTGAACACCACCGAAGGTATCATAAACCGTATGCTGGAGAAGATATAGTTGTTGATGTCGGGGAAGTGGATGCTCACCACGCCCATCTTCGACGACGGATCGTTGCGGAAAAGCACCTGCGAGTAGGTATGTTCCTCGCCCTCTTCAGTGTAGTCCGGACAGCGGTAGACCTCACGGCCGTCGGCTGTCGATACGGTCAGATGATACGGCACGCTGATTCCGTTGTTGAGAAGCTCGGCACGGATGTCCTGATCGAGCAGCTTGAAATTGACGCGCTCTTTCAGCGGACGGTCACTTGCCGTGTACAATATACTATAGACTACCTCGTCCAGCAACGCCTTCTGGTAGACATATCTGTTGCGCACAATCTCCTGAAGGGATTTTGACGCCGCGCTGATTGAATTGCGGTCCGGACGAAGTATCATAGCCTTCGGCACCGTAGAAGGTTTCGTGTTGATAGGCTTCAGCTGGACCGACGAATAACCCACTCCATCACTGCCGGCACCACCATTACGGCGCGAATGGCGTATTTCGGCGTCAAGCTGTCTCGAACGGCTCAGAATGGAATCCCGCTGAAAGGCGCGGCGCTCTGTCTCGTTCACGTCTTTCTCCAGATAGCGCAACGTCTCGTTGAGCTCAAGATTTCGTGAAGCCTGATACAGACTGCGGTTGACAGACTCGTCGAACTGTTCCTTCTTCATCCGCGCCATATCCTCGATGTACGAGAGCTGCAGGAAGAGGAGCCCGAGGAACGAGAGTCCCATCACTATCGCTATTGTCCATATTGTTGACTTCTTCATGTTTGCAAAGATAATGTAATTTATCAGAACTGCAAAGGATATCGTTAACAAAATACGTTAAATTTAACCTTGTTAACCTAAAGTCGTATATTTAATTCGATATTTAGAACCATTATTTAAAAACAGCACCTTATTAAAATCCAAATTGAGACATAAATACTTGACAAAAGAGATACGCCAGAACACCTACGGAAGTACAATGAAGAAAGGAAATGCCATTGCCATATAGCAACATCTATATCCCAGTTGCAACCGACCCACCAGAAACACGCTCCGGCACAACTTCTTCAACGTCAGATATCTCGTCCCCGACAATCTTTCGTTAAGCCATAAAACAGAACGCCGCGGCGTCGATGATACGACAAAGGCCATCTGCTTGTGTTCAATGCAGACGGCCTTTGACATGTCGTTACCTTGATTTTAAATCACACGAAATCAATCTTCTTCACCTTCACCCTCATGTTCCTTGATGAGCTGCTGCTGTATGTCGTTGGGAACAAGCTCATAGCTGGCGAACTTCGTGGTGAATGAAGCACGTCCTCCGGTGATGGAACTGAGTGCTATACTGTAGTTAGAAAGTTCCTTCAGGGGTATCTTAGCCTGCAGTTTCTGGTATCCGGCTTCACTGTCCATACCCATAATGAGGGCACGACGGCCTTGCAGGTCGCTCATGACATCACCCATAAAGTCTGCGGGAACATACACTTCGAGGTCATAGATGGGTTCGAGAATCTTCGGACCGGCATCCTTGAAGGCGGCGGAGAACGCATTGCGTGCGGCAAGCATGAACGAAAGTTCATTTGAATCAACCGGATGCATCTTTCCGTCATAGACAATCACGCGAACGTCACGGGCATAGCTGCCGGTCAGCGGGCCGCGTTCCATGCGTTCCATGATACCCTTCAAGATGGCCGGCATGAAGCGTGCGTCAATCGCACCACCCACCACAGAGTTGATGAACACGAGCTTTCCGCCCCATTCGAGGTCGATTTCCTCCTTGCCCTTGATGTTCATTCGGTATTCCTGACCGCCGAACTTGAACATCGTCGGGTCGGGCATGCCTTCTGCGTAAGGCTCTACTATGAGATGAACCTCGCCGAACTGGCCCGCACCACCCGACTGCTTCTTGTGACGGTAGTCGGCACGCGCGGCCTTGGTCAGCGTCTCACGATACGGAATCTTCGGCTCCTCGAACTTTATCTGTATCTTCTCGTTGTTCTCCATACGCCATTTCAGCGTGCGCAAGTGGAACTCACCCTGACCATGGATTATTATCTGGCGCAACTCCTTGCTCTGCTCCACCACCCATGTGGGGTCTTCCTGACGCATCTTCAGCAGGGCCGCCATCATCTTCTCCGTCTCCGCTTCGTTCACGGCCTTGATGGCACGCGAGAACTTCGAGTTGGGATATTTGATGAAATCGAAACGGTTCTCACAGTCCTTTCCGTTGAGTGTGTTGCCCGTCTTCACGTCTTTCAACTTCACGGCGCATCCGATGTCACCGGCGTTGAGCTGGTCGACGGGCTGGCGGTTGGCACCCGCACAGACATAAATCTGTCCCAAGCGCTCCTTCGAGCCACGGTCGGCGTTGGTCAGTTCGTCACCTGTCTTGACACAACCGCTCATGACCTTGAAGTAGCAGACCTCACCAATGTGCGGCTCCACGCCCGTCTTGAAGAAGTAGAGCGACGTCGGTCCGTCGGTCGTCGTGGTGATTTCCTCACCGCGGGTGTTGTGAACCTTGGGCATTTCGTCCACAAACGGAACGACATTGCCGAGGAACTCCATCAGACGGCGCACACCCATATCCTTTCCGGCGCATACGCAGAAGACGGGGAAAATGCTCCGTGTCACGAGTCCCTTGCGGATTCCTTCGCGCATTTCGTCCTCCGTAAGCGCCTCCTCCTCAAAGAACTTCTCCATCAGTGTCTCATCGTTTTCGGCAGCGGCCTCCACAAGTGCCTTGTGCATCTCCATAGCGCGCTCCATCTCTTCAGCCGGAATATCCTCTATCGTGGGCGCCCCACCTTCGGGTCCCCATGAATACTTCTTCATAAGCAGAACGTCTATGAGCGCATTGAAGTCCGGACCTTCGTTCAGCGGATACTGAACGGGAACGACCTTCGGTCCGTATATCTCGGTCAGACGCTCCAGAACGTTGTGATAGTCACACTTCTCCGAATCCAGCTGATTGACAAGGAAGATGACCGGCTTCTTGAGTTTGTCGGTATAGCGGAAGTGATTCTGCGTTCCGACTTCCGGGCCATACTGTCCGTTGAGCAGCAGGATGGCCGTATCGGTGACGTTGAGCGCCGTCATGGCAGCGCCGACAAAGTCGTCGGAACCCGGACAGTCGATGATGTTGAGCTTCTTGTTGTTCCACTCCACGTGATAGACGGTGGAGAAGACAGAATATCCGTATTCCTGCTCTACGGGGAAATAGTCACTCACGGTGTTCTTTGCCGTGATGCGTCCGCGACGCTGAATGATACCGGCCTCGTAGAGCAAGGCTTCCGTGAGGGTTGTCTTACCGGAACCGTCGTTGCCGAGCAACGCGATGTTCTTGATTTCGTTTGTCTGATATACTCTCATATCGTCAATAGATTTAAGTTGATACTTATTTGTTTATCGGCCTCTAAGTTAAGAAGAAAATGCGAAAGAAACAAAATATAAGAGGCTTAATATCAATGTTGTTAAACAATATTAGTATTTTTGCAGTAAAATTCATAATATGACAGGACTATACATTCATATTCCTTTCTGCGCAAGCCGCTGCATCTACTGCGGCTTCTTCTCCACCACACGGCACGCCATGCGCGACAGATACGTCGACGCACTGCGTCGCGAGATGGCTCTGCGCAACGGTTATCTGCATGACGACATACATACTATATATATAGGTGGGGGCACCCCGAGCATGCTGAGCGAGGAACAGCTGCGGCAGCTTTTCGACGACATAGACTGCAGCCGGGCCGAAGAAATCACCATGGAATGCAATCCGGACGACATCACTCCCGCATACGCGGCCGCCATCGGGCGCCTGCCCGTCAACCGGGTGAGCATGGGAGCACAGACGTTCAGCGACTCCCGCCTCCGGTTCCTGCGCCGCCGTCACGGCTCTGCCGACATCAGCCGCGCCGTAACCCTGCTGCGTGAGGCTGGCATCAGCAATATCAGCATTGACCTGATGTACGGTTTTCCGGGCGAGACCATGAAAGAATGGAACGATGACATTACCCGCGCGCTGGCCCTCGACGTGGAGCATCTGTCCGCCTACTGCCTGATGTATGAGGAGGGCACCCCACTCAACCGCATGCTCCGGGAGGGCAAGGTGGCGGAAGTGGACGAGGAACTCAGCTCCGCGATGTATTCGACACTCATCGACCGGCTCTCGGAGGCCGGCTACGAGCACTACGAAATCAGCAATTTCGCCCGCCCTGACCGACGCTCGCGCCACAACAGCAGCTACTGGACGGCCGTCCCATATATCGGAATCGGTGCCGCGGCACATTCGTTTGACGGGGCAAGCCGCCAATGGAACGTCGCCGACATCGACAAGTATGTCACCTCCATCGAGCGCGGCGAGATTCCCATGGAACGCGAGGAGCTTGACCGTGACACGCGGTTCAACGACACCGTCATGCTCCGGCTGCGCACCTGCGAGGGCATAGATCTCGACGCCCTCGCCCGCGACTTCGGACCGGAATATCTCAACGGCTGCCTCAGTGCCGCCCAACGCTATATCGCAGACGCCATGCTGGAGCGCACAACCGACAACCGTCTGAGGCTAACGCGCCGCGGCCTGTTCGTCAGCGACATGATTATGAGCGACCTGATGAGGGTCTGAAACCGTTTTTAAAGGTCAGAGTGATGAGTGAAGAGTGAAGAGGTGCGATTATTCTTGCAGGTTGGATGCTTCTGAACCATGAAATTGCAGGGAAGATGTTGCAGAACGCACGCTCTTCACGCAATCAGTTGACATTCAACAAACATCGCAAAGCAATATCCCTAC
>USFX01000060.1 GCA_900553965.1 uncultured Prevotella sp. | reverse complement strand
CGATTCATAAATCTACCCTTAATCGTGTATTGAATGATAGTTGCGGATTTTAGGTCTCATTTGCGTATCATTCGCTTTGCCGTAAATGATAAATGTTGTACCTTTGTCGCCCATTTTAAATTATTTTTTATGTACAAACCTTTATTTAACAAGCGACAGACGCATTTATTCAAGCGGTTTGCCAACAAAGGCTATGCTCTATTCAATAGCCTGAGTAAGGAAATCCTGATCGGTACGCTTAGTGTTGCGACCCTGACACATGCCAAGGCCAACAGCATCAGCATTGACACCGAACTGGTGACGGACTCGCTCGAACAGCGTATGGTGGCGCTCGACGAAGTGACAGTCACAGGGTCAAGAGCACCACTGACAATGCAACAGTCGGCTAAGTTCGTGACGGTCATCACCCGCGATGACATCAACCGTGCGGCAGCCGGGAGTATCAACGATGTTTTAAAATCAGTCACAGGCGTGGATGTCCGTCAGCGCGGTGGCTTTGGTGTACAGACGGACATCTCTATCAATGGCGGCACGTTCGACCAAATCACCATTCTGTTGAATGGCATCAACATCTCAAGTCCGCAGACCGGCCATTATAACGCGGACATCCCAGTTTCTCTCTCAGACATTGAACGCATAGAAGTGCTCGAAGGCGCTGCGGCCAGAGCTCTCGGTACTTCAGCCTTCAACGGTGTCATCAACATTGTCACCCGTGTCGAACCGTCGTCCGGCATAACGATTTCGTCAGAGGGCGGCTCGTTCGGCAGCTTCGGAGGCGACGCCGGAGTCACACTGCGGACGAAATTGGTGACAAACCAGCTCAGCGGAGGCTACCGTCATAGCGACGGCGGAACGAAAAACAGCGATTTCGTGCAGCGCCGCATATACTATCATGGAAGACAGTCGTCACGAAATCTTTCTCTCGAATGGCAGGCCGGCGTGTCATCACAAAAATACGGGGCAAATACATTCTACAGTGCCTCGTTCGACAACCAATATGATTGTTTCAGCCGCATATTGGCATCGGCCCGTGGCGAAATCCGCAATCTGCCGTGCGGAATCACGCTGACCCCAACCGTCTATTGGCATCGCGACATCGACCATTATCAGCTTACGCGCGGAAAGGAGGGTGCCTCGGCGGGTGAGAACTATCATACGACCGATGTCTATGGGGCAGACATAAGCGCAAACTGCCGGTGGGCGCTCGGCACGACGTCCGTCGGTGTCGACATCCGCAAGGAGCGCATACTGAGCACGGCACTTGGAAAACTGCTTGAAGACGAGAGCCAATGGCGGGAAATCTCCGGCAGCGACCGCTTCTACGACCATCGCGGGGAGCGGACGAACACGAGCATATTTGCAGAACACAATGTCGTTTTGAGCAATCTCACCGTTTCGGCCGGACTGCTTCTCAACCGTAACACCGGACTTGACGGCCGCTTCCGGATGTATCACGGCATTGACGTCAGCTACCGGCCCAACACGAAATGGAAAATATCAGCGTCGTGGAACACCGCGCTACGCATGCCGACATATACCGATATATACATCAGCAACGCCGTTCAGCAGGGAAATCAGGACATCTGTCCGGAGAAGAATTCGGCCGTGAGAATCGGTGCGCGGTACAGTCACGGCGGTGTTGCCGTCAGCGTCGGAGGATTCTACAGTCACGGGCGAGATATGATTGACTGGGTGTTTGAGACTCCTGATAGCCGGAAATATCACGCCATGAACATCGGACGGCTGGACAACATGGGAGCTTCCACTGACGTCACGCTTGATTTCGGCAGGTTCATGACGGCTCCATATATCACAAAGCTGTTGCTGGGCTATGCCTACATATATCAGCAGCATGAGACCGACCGGCCGATAGCACGTTCGCTCTACGCCCTGGAATATCTCCGGAACAAGTTCACCGCGCGTCTTGACCACCGTATCGCCGGCCGTCTTACGGCTTCGTGGAACTTGCGGTGGCAGGAGCGCATCAACGGATATACTCCATACACCAAACTTGACTGCAAGCTGATGTGGACGGCCGAACGCTACGCGCTGTATGTCAAGGCCGACAACATCACCGCCCACCGTTATTACGACTACGGCACCATCCCGCAACCGGGATTGTGGATAATGGCCGGCGGCAGCATGAAGTTCAGGCTGTAGGCTCATTTGACGATAAGGAACGTAATAATATTTTTTGAACACAGATACACGGAGACACAGAGGAAAATATAAACTCTGTGTCTCCGTGTATCTGTGTTCAAAAAACTTATTATGAAGTTATAGAGAAGACTTATTTGTTATTACAGTTATTTCCCTACTTGGGATTTGTATATTACCCACGTAAAGGCTTCCTGATGGACAACACCGAAGACGATGGTGCCAAAAGGACGGTCTTATTGTACCGCGGAATTGCACAAATTGGCATCAAAAGTGCAATATTGTGTTATAGATTAAAAGGAAAACGTTGATTTTAGTTATAAATTAGCGCGAATAGGCGAAATTGTTAAAAGATTAGTTGGCTGTTAGGGAAAAACGGCGTACCTTTGCAGGAAATTCAGACAACACCATATTATATATATAGGAATATGAAGCATAAATTGAGAAGTGCCGTGTGTACGGAAGGACGACGGATGGCAGGAGCCCGCGCACTGTGGGTCGCCACGGGTATGAAACGTGAGCAATTCGGAAAACCCATCATCGCGGTGGTCAACTCGTTCACCCAGTTTGTCCCGGGACACACTCACTTGCACGAGATAGGACAGATAGTAAAACAGGAAATAGAGGCCATGGGCTGCTATGCGGCTGAATTCAACACGATAGCCATCGACGACGGCATCGCCATGGGTCATGACGGCATGCTCTATTCGCTGCCATCGCGCGACATCATTGCCGACTCGGTGGAGTATATGGTCAACGCCCACAAGGCCGACGCCATGATTTGCATATCCAACTGCGACAAGGTGACACCGGGCATGCTGATGGCCTCGATGAGGCTCAACATACCGACTGTGTTCTGTTCGGGCGGCCCGATGGAGGCCGGACGCTGGCGCGGCGAGAACGCCGACCTGATTACGGCGATGGTGAAGGGTGCCGACCCGAGTGTGACCGATGAGGAGATGGCCGAGATAGAGGGCTGCGCCTGTCCGGGCTGCGGCAGTTGTTCGGGCATGTTTACGGCCAACTCGATGAACTCGCTGACCGAGGCCATTGGCTTGTCCATGCCCGGCAACGGAACCATTCTGGCCACGCACAAGAACCGCATAGAACTGTTCAAGGCCGCCGCACGACAGGTGGTGAAGAACGCGCTGGCATACTATGAGGACGGCGACGAGAGCGTTCTGCCGCGCTCGATAGCCACACGCGAGGCTTTCCTCAACGCTATGACGCTCGACATCGCCATGGGCGGAAGCACAAACACCGTGCTCCATCTGCTGGCTGTGGCTCAGGAGGCTGGCGCTGAGTTCGCGATGAAGGACATCGACGCGCTGAGCCGCCGTGTGCCGTGTCTGTGCAAGCTGGCTCCGAACACCCAGAAATACAGTGTTCAGGAGTGCGGACGTGCGGGCGGAATACTCGGTATCATGAACGAGCTCAGCAAGGGCGGACTCATCGACGGCACTACACGCCGCGTCGACGGGCTGACGCTGGCCGAGGCAATGGCGAAATATGACATCACGGCCGAAACGGTGGACGCCGAGGCCGACAGGATATATCAGAGTGCTCCCGGCGGCCGCTTCTCGACAAAGATGGGCAGTCAGGACACGCGCTGGGGCACGCTCGACACCGACCGTGCCAACGGTTGCATACGCGACTTGGAGCACGCCTATACGAAGGACGGCGGTCTGGCCGTGCTCTTCGGCAACATTGCCCAGGACGGATGCGTGGTCAAGACAGCCGGCGTGGACGAGAGTATATGGCGCTTCAGCGGTCCGGCAAAGGTGTTCGACTCGCAGGAAGCTGCCTGTGACGGCATCCTCGGCGGCAAGGTGGTCAGCGGCGACTGCGTCGTCATCACCCATGAAGGACCGAAGGGCGGACCGGGCATGCAGGAGATGCTCTATCCCACATCTTATATAAAGAGCATGCACCTCGGCAAGGAGTGTGCCCTGATAACGGACGGACGCTTCTCCGGCGGAACGAGCGGCCTGAGTATCGGTCATATCTCGCCCGAGGCTGCCGCCGGCGGAAATATCGGAAAGATAAAGGACGGCGACATCATCGAGATTGACATCCCCAACCGCTCTATCAACGTACGCTTGTCGGACGAGGAACTGGCCGCAAGACCGCAGCAGCCGCTCACGCGCGACCGCGTCGTTTCAAAGGCCCTGCGGGCATACGCCCAGAGCGTCAGCTCGGCAGACAAGGGGGGAGTGAGAGTGATTGAGTAAATTGGGAAGTTATTTTTAGGAGTTAAAGGAGTAAAAGAAGTTATCGTTCCGCTGCGCTCCTTTAACTCCTAAAAAAGAAAAGAAATATGATTACAGGAGCAGAAGCACTAATGTTAGCCCTCAAGAACGAGGGCGTGAAGACCATCTTCGGGTATCCGGGAGGTTCGATAATGCCGGTGTTCGACGCGCTTTACGACTATACGAGAGGTGAGAAGAAAGCGTTTGACCATATACTGGTGCGTCATGAACAGGCGGCGACACATGCTGCCGAAGGCTATGCACGGGTGAGCGGCGATGTCGGCGTGTGTATCGTGACCAGCGGCCCCGGTGCCACAAACACACTGACGGGTGTGGCAGATGCCATGCTTGACTCGACACCGATTGTCGTGATTGCCGGACAGGTCGGCACGGCGGCACTCGGAACGGATGCTTTTCAGGAAGTGGACCTCGTCGGTGTGGCGCAGCCTATATCGAAGTGGAGCTATCAGATACGCCGTGCCGAGGATATAGCATGGGCTGTCAGCAAGGCATTTTATATCGCCCGTACGGGCAGACCGGGCCCCGTTGTGCTCGACTTCCCGAAGAATGCGCAGGTGACCACCACCGAGTGGGAGCCGCAGCACGTTGATTTCGTGCGCAGCTATGTGCCTTATCCCAAACCCGACGAAACGGCTATTGCCGCTGCCGCCGAACTGATAAACAAGGCGGAGCGTCCGCTGGCGCTCGTCGGTCAGGGCGTAGAGCTGGGCAGTGCCCATAATGAACTGATAGAATTTATAGAGAAAGCCGGTATTCCGGCCGCCCGCACGTTGCTCGGGTTGTCGGCTTTGCCGACGGGTCATCCGCTTAATATGGGTATGCTCGGCATGCACGGCAATCTGGCCCCGAACATAAAGGAGCAGGAATGTGACGTTCTGATTGCCATAGGCATGCGTTTCAGCGACCGTGTGACGGGACAGA
The DNA here is from genome assembly GCA_900553965.1 of uncultured Prevotella sp. Taxonomy (GTDB): domain Bacteria; phylum Bacteroidota; class Bacteroidia; order Bacteroidales; family Bacteroidaceae; genus Prevotella. The sequence continues at coordinate 7,574 of USFX01000060.1, read as the reverse complement.
CGTCAAAATACGCCAGACAGGCGAAGGTGATACACCTCGACATCGACCATTCGGAGATAGACAAGTGCATCAAGACGGATGTGGCTGTAATCGGCGACTGCAAGGTGACGCTACCGGCCATAACGCGTCTGCTGAAGAAAAACTCGCATCAGGAATGGGTGGAGAGTTTCAAGTCGCTCGACGAGCAGGAGCGTGAGGCCGTGATAGAACCGGCCATACATCCGGTGGACGGTCCGCTGCTGATGGGTGAGGTGGTCAACGCTGTGGCTGAGGTGACAAAAGGTGAAGCGATATTGGTTACTGACGTAGGCCAGAACCAGATGTTCTCCAGCCGCTATTTCAAGTATAACAGGAAGCGCTCAATCGTCACCAGCGGCGGATTGGGCACGATGGGATTCGGTATTCCGGCGGCCATCGGTGCTGCGTTCGGTGCTCCGGACCGTACGGTCTGCATGTTCTCGGGTGACGGCGGCTTTCAGATGAGCATACAGGAACTGGGCACCATCATGGAGCAGCAGGCGCCGGTGAAGATGATTCTGATGAACAACAACTATCTGGGCAATGTGCGCCAGTGGCAGGATATGTTCTTTGACCACCGCCAGTCGTTCACGAAGATGATGAATCCTGACTACGGTCAGATTGCGGCTGGCTATCATATTCCGTATGCCGTCGTGACGGATCGTGCGGATTTGGCAGCGGCCGTTGAGAAGATGCTGGCCACGAAGGGACCGTTCATTCTTGAGTGCGCCATCAAGGAGGATGACAACGTACTGCCGATGACGCCTCCGGGAAAGAGCGTGGACGAGATGATGCTGTCGATAGACATCTGACATCTAAGGTCAGAGTGCAGAGGGATGAGTGAAGAGGTGTGATTACCTTTGGAGCATGTCCACTGAAAGGGCATATAATATCCATTTACGACTCAGACCTGCAGAGACATATCATACCTCTGCACTCTTAACTCAGACCTGTCATAACTCATAACTTTTAAAAAGCATGGAAGAGAAGACATTATATACACTGTTGGTCTATTCGGAGAATCTTGCCGGTATTCTCAATCAGATAACTGCCGTATTTACACGCCGTCAGGTGAACATCGAAAGCCTGAACGTGTCGGCGTCAAGCATCGAGGGAATACATAAGTACACCATCACGGCATGGAGCGACGAAGACCAGATAACGAAGATAACGCGGCAGATAGAGAAGAAGATTGACGTTGTGAAGGCTCTGTTCTATACCGACGACGAGCTGTTCATCCGTGAGACAGGACTCTATAAACTGTCAACGGACGTCGTGCTGAACAATCCGGAGATTTCACGGACGATACGCCGTCACGAGGCTACCATCACGGAGGTGAATCCAACGTACGTGATTGTTATGAAGAACGGTCGGACGGAAGAGATTCTGAGCCTATATAAGGTTCTGAATGAATTCAACTGCGTTCTTCAGTACACCCGCTCCGGCCGTATCGCGGTGACGCGCAGCACGCAGGAGGAAGTGACGGACTATCTGGAGCAGAGGGAGAAGAGTTTTATCAGTTAAGATACCTCTTCACTCATCACTCTTAACTCATAACTAACGATAATATGGACAAGACAGGACGATACGATTTCATGGCAGAGCCGTTTCACTGTGACTTTTCTCACAGGCTCTTTATGGGACATCTGGGTAATCACCTGCTCAATGCGGCAGACTTTCATTCGACGGAACGCGGTTTCGGAATGAACTATCTCAATCCGATACATAAGACGTGGGTGCTCTCACGGCTTGCTGTGGAGATGGAAGAGATGCCGGCGCAGTATGACAAGTTCCAGGTGGAGACGTGGGTGGAGAGTGCCATGAAGTATTTTACTAACCGAAACTTCCGTGTCGTGGGAGCGGACGGACGTGTGTTCGGATATGGCCGCAGCGTGTGGGCTATGATAGACACTGATTCGCGTCAGCCGCAGGATATATTCGCAATACGCGACGGAGCTATCGGTGAATGGATTGAGACGGAACGTGAATGTCCGATAGAAAAGAGTTCGCGTGTGAAGATGAGCAGTGATGCAAGACTTCTGCGCACGATTGACACATATTATAATGATGTGGATGTCAATGGTCATGTGAACTCGGTGAAGTATATAGAGCATGTGCTTGATCTGTTCCCCGTGTCATGGTATATGGAGCATCGTCTGCGCCGTTTCGAAATAGCATACGTGGCGGAAAGTCATGGAGGCGACCGGCTCAACTTCTATATCGAGCGGACGGGCGAAGATGACTGTTGCGTGCGCATTGCGAAGCAGGAAGAAAACGGCGCAAAAGATGTCGAAGTGTGCAGATGTAAGCTCTGTTTTGTAAAAATCTGAAAGTATATTTGGCTTTTTCGTTTTAATTTTGTACTTTTGTAACTCGTTTGAGTGATAGGATGTAGTCATTCGGATGATGAGATATTATCATTTGGATGATGGGATGTAATTAACAACAAACGCCCGGCAATATGGGTCGGACATAAAAAAAGATATAATAATTATGGCAGAAATGAATTTTGGTGGCGTTATAGAAACAGTTGTCACCAACAAAGAATTTTCATTGGAGAAAGCTCGTGAAGTGTTGAAGAATGAAACCATCGCCGTCATCGGTTATGGTATTCAGGGTCCCGGTCAGGCATGCAACTTGCGTGACAACGGCTTCAATGTTATTGTAGGTCAGCGTCAGGGTAAGACATACGACAAGGCCGTGGCCGACGGATGGGTGCCCGGTAAGACTCTGTTCTCCATTGAGGAGGCAGCAGAGAAGGGAACGATTATCTGTATGCTGCTTTCTGACGCAGGTCAGATTCAGGCATGGCCGGCTATCAAGCCCTACCTCACACCGGGTAAGACTCTGTATTATTCACATGGTTTCGCCATCAACTGGAGCGACCGCACGGGTGTGGTTCCTCCGTCAGATATAGACGTAATCCTCGTCGCTCCCAAGGGCTCGGGTACGTCTCTCCGCACAATGTTCCTTGAGGGACGTGGTCTTAACTGCTCATACGCCGTATATCAGGACGCTTCTGGCAAGGCAGAGGAAAAGACTATCGCTTTCGGTATCGGTATCGGTGCCGGATATCTCTTCAAGACGACATTCCAGCGTGAGGCTACCAGTGACCTTACAGGTGAGCGCGGTTCACTGATGGGTGCCATCGAGGGACTGCTGGAGGCCCAGTATGAGGTGCTTCGTGAGAACGGTCACTCTCCTTCAGAGGCTTTCAACGAGACCGTTGAGGAACTCACGCAGAGCCTGATGCCGCTCTTCGCACAGAAGGGAATGGACTGGATGTACGCCAACTGCTCTACAACGGCACAGCGCGGTGCTCTCGATTGGGCTCCACGCTTCCGTGACGCCATCAAGCCTGTGATGCAGTGGCTCTACTATTCAGTCAAGACCGGCAACGAGGCCCAGATTTCTATCGACAGCAACTCTAAGGCTGACTATCGTGAGGGACTCAACAAGGAACTGGAAGCTATGCGCAACATGGAAATGTGGCGTGCCGCCGAGACCGTGCGTCAGCTCCGTCCGGAGAACAATGCCGAATAAATATCGTGGCTATGATGTAGACGCAGATTGAATTTCATTATACTTGAATGTCATGAAAGACGCATCCGCATATTAAGGATGCTCTTTCATGACATTTTATTTTCCTCTTTATAGCATTTGTTTTCGGCTTCATTGTATTCATATCCCAGCTTTGTTGTGCTCATTTGTGCTCATTTCCCTGTCTTGTTGTATTCATTTCCCTGTCTTGTTGTAAACAAGTGGCAAAAAATTATAAATGCCAAATAAATTAAAGGGATTTTTACCGTCTTTAACTGCTTTCTCCGTTGTTTGCTGCATGGCATGGCGTATCTTTGCAAATGAAAAGTGAACCGATGGCAGTCAGCGTTGTCAGATAGAGTCAATTTATCCGATTGTGACAGCAACGAGGTTCGACAGGATAACTAACAAATAAAATTATTCATTATGGAAACAAAAACAGTAAATGGGAAATTCGAGTTGGTAACGTTGCCGTATGAGGCAGATGGTCTTGAGCCGGTAATCAGTTCGTCAACAATCGCCTATCATTATGGCAAGCACTTGCAGACGTATCTCAACAATCTTAATGACGCACTGCCCGGAAGCCGTTATGTCGGAATGACCTTGGAAGACATCGTCAGAGTGGGGGATGGCGCTGTGTTGAACAATGCCGGACAGGTTCTTAACCACAGTTTGTATTTCACTCAGTTCCGTCCAGCCGGTGGGAATATGGCTTTACCTTCATGCAAACTATTCAAGGCAATCGAAAGTCAGTTCGGTTCTTTTGATGCTTTCTGTGCTGAGTTTGTTGCCAAAGGCATCTCTCTCTTCGGTTCCGGCTGGGTCTGGCTGTCCGCTGACAATGCCAAAAAGCTGATAATAACTCAGGAAGCCAATGGCGGCAATCCCGTAAGGCATAATTTGCGGCCTTTGCTTACATTCGATGTATGGGAGCATGCCTATTATCTGGACTATCAGAACAGACGTGCCGAGCATCTTTCACAGTTGTGGCGGATAGTTGACTGGGAGGTCGTGGCGCGTCGATTTGAGGAATAAAAACTTCTGACGGATAAAAGATTAGGGTGTGGTTGAATTATGAAACATTCAACCACACCCTAATTTAATGTGACGTTTGGCCGTCAATGGGATTATAACTCTTTCTTCAGAGCTTCTGCCATTTGGGCATATTCCTCATCTGTGAGGTATACTTCTTTAGGATTCATGCGAAATACGCCACCGAAATCAGGGCCTCCTACATACTTGGGAATTAGGTGGAAGTGAAGATGTTCCAGTGTGTCAGAATATGCCCCGTAGTTTATTTTGGCGGGATTGAATACCTTCTGCATTGCACGTGTCACTTTCGCCACGTCGCTCATGAATGCGTTTCGTTTCTCGTCGCTCAGCAGATTGAGATCATCCACGTGCTCGTCGTAGGCCACAAGGCAACGTCCGTGATATGTCTGTTCCTTGAATATAAACATGCGTGACACGCTCAGCTTTGCCACTTCAATCATAAGGCTTTTCAGTGTCTCATTGTTCTGACAATAAAGACACTCTTTCGGATCACTCTTCATAGTTGTTTTCTGTTTTATTATGTTTGATTTGTTTTTGGTTTTAATAGCCATACAAAGGTAGGAATAATTTTCGGAAACACCGAATTATTATTGTCTTTCTGTTCCTGACAGGACTCAAAATGTTTTGTTATCGTTAATTCATGGCTCTTTTAACAACGTACCGTTAATTGAATACAGTATTTCCTCATCGAGCATGTGTCTTAAGGCGGCGTCAATCTGCTGGTATGGCCGCCTGATGGCGTGAAGTTCCGTTACATGATGTTGCTTTCCGTCATTGAATAGAGCCATTATTTCTGCTTCCGTTTCTGCAATGGTTCTGTCATTAACGATTTCATGACGTTGTTCCAAACAGACATCACATGTCCCGCATTCTGGGCCGGTTTCTTCCCCGAAATATCTGAGCAGCATCTGACTGCGGCACATATCTGTTGCGGCTGCGTATGCCGCCATAGCTTCAATGCGCTCGATATACTGCCGTTTCCGGTCGTCATAAACTTCTTTGGGAAATATCAGGTGTTCGGCGTCCTCTCTCCGTTGCCTGTAACGTATGAGCGGTGTACGCTTGTGAGGTATGAATTTAATGATGTGTTTTTGACTCAGAAGTTTCAGATTCATGTAGACTTCGTGCATGGTTTGTCCAGTCTGATGAGCAAGAAAACTCTCGTCAATATAGCAATAGTCATTAAAAATGCCACCATATCTACGCAATAGTGCGACGATTAGCTTTTCCTCAGCTTCCGAATTGTTCTCCAGTTTGTAGAGATTGTTACGTGATACGGTGAACATAACTTGTGCACAGTTGTCTTGCTCTTCTATATATTCAATGTATCCGGCATTATCGAGAATTTTCAGAGCAGAATCTGCATGAAGTGGAAAATGTCCGTAAATCTGGCAAAACTTGTCCAGTCCGAACTCAAAGGTCAGGTTATATCCTGCTCCGGTCGGTATCTGATAGAAGTATGCGAGATGTTCATATACCTTTTTTATGTAGTCCTTGTCAGGAAAAGTGCTCTTTATGCGCTTATTGATTTTGCCTATGTCACCCTTGTTCCACAGCAGTATGGCGTATGATTTCTTTCCGTCGCGTCCTCCGCGCCCTGCTTCCTGAAAATAAGCCTCGATGCTGTCGGGCATGTCCAGATGGATTACGATTCTCACGTCCGGCTTGTCAATGCCCATGCCAAACGCATTTGTGGCCACCATCACGCGTGTCTTGTCATTCTTCCACGCCTTTTGGCGCTCATCCTTCACCGCGTCTTCCAATCCGGCATTGTAGAACGTTGCATCAATTCCGTTGGTGCATAACAGTTCTGCGACATCCTTTGTCCTTTTCCTGCTTCTCACATATACAATTGCGCTTCCCTCAACACACTGTAGAATATGTACCATCTCCTGCCGTTTGTCCATCGTCCGGCGCACGACATATGCCAGATTCTTCCGCTCAAAGCTCATGCGGAATACGCGCTTCTCGGAAAATCCCAGCCGTTCTTGAATGTCGTCGACGACAGTCGGAGTTGCCGTTGCCGTCAGGGCGAGCACCGGCGCGGACGGCTGGATGCGCCTGATGTCCGCAATCTTCAAGTATGATGGGCGGAAGTCATATCCCCATTGGCTTATGCAGTGGGCCTCATCCACGGTGATGAAGCTCACTTGCATGTGCCTCATCTTGGTCTGGAATATCTCAGAGGCAAGACGTTCAGGTGAAACATATAGAATCTTTATTGCTCCGAAGATACTGTTTTCGAGTATGGTGACAATCTCATCGCGGGACAATCCCGAGTATATTGCTGCCGCGCGTATGCCGCGCCGTTTGAGGTTCGCCACCTGATCCTTCATCAGGGCAATGAGCGGTGTGATGACGATACACACACCTTCCTGTGCCAACGCCGGAACCTGGAACGTGACAGACTTGCCGCCGCCCGTCGGCATCAGTCCGAGCGTGTCGTGTCCGCTGCCGATACTTTCGATGATTTCGCGCTGTATGCCGCGGAAATCGTCGTATCCCCAGTATTTGCGGAGAATATCTGTATATTTGTCTGACTGCATCTTCTCAATTCTCCGACGGCATGATATCCTCTATCTGCAGCTGCACCTCACCGCGTTTGTATGCATTCTCCTCTACTGTATATACTATGTTGAACGACCGTTTGCTCTTTATATACCGTGCGGCAGAACTTTGTCCGAACGCGATACCGTTCATGACGTTGCTCGACTGACTGTCCACAAGTTCCAGCTTGATGTGTTCCTGATGGCGTCCCACGACCTTGCTCGTGCCGTAGTCATATACATTGCGCGTACAGAACAACGGTTTTGGGTTGCACGGTCCATGAGGAGCAAACTTCTTCAGGTCAGCGTGCATCTTCTTCGTGATGTCCTTAAAGTCAATCACCTCCTCAATGTCAAGTATCGGCATTGTCTGTTCCGGCATGATATGTTCGTTGACGTACTGCTGGAAGCGGCGTC
>USFX01000059.1 GCA_900553965.1 uncultured Prevotella sp. | reverse complement strand
TTGTAGCCAATAATACTTCTCTTGCCAAGAGAAGGACACACAAATGTCAATGGAAATTGTTGTAATCAGATATAAAGAACAAATATGAAAGCTGTAATTTTCGCAGGAGGTTTTGGGTCAAGACTTAGCGAGGCGACGGTAAGCATACCGAAGCCGATGGTCGAGATTGGCGGTAAGCCGATACTGTGGCACATCATGAAGACATACTCACAATACGGTATCAATGACTTTATTATCTGCTGCGGTTATAAGCAGTCTATAATAAAGGAGTATTTCACGAATTACCGCTTTCACAACTGTGACATTGCGGTGGACATCTCCAGCGGAGAGACCCGGATTCTGGACAATCATTCGGAGCCGTGGAAGGTGACGCTGGTAGACACGGGGCTGACCACGATGACGGGCAGCCGGCTGAAGCGGGTTCAGAAATATGTGGGCGACGAGCCGTTCCTGCTCACATACGGCGACGGTGTCACTGACCTCGACATTGCCGACACCATCCGTGCACACAAGGCCAGCGGCAAGGCCATCTCGATGACCGTATATAAGCCTCAGGGAAAGTTCGGCTCGGTTCAGATTGACCACGCCACGGGTGAGGTCAAATCGTTCCTGGAGAAGCCGGACGGTGACGGCAACTGGATCAACATTGGATATTTTGTCTGCAATCCGGAAGTGTTCGACTATATTCCGGAGGGCGACGACACGATTGTCTTTGAGCGCGGCCCGCTGGAAGGCCTTGTCAGAGACGGAAAGGTTCAGGCGTACAAGTACCGTGGATTTTGGAAATGCATGGACATCATGCGCGACAACATCGAGCTCAACGAGATGTGGGATGCCGGCAAGGCGCCTTGGATGACGTGGTAGAGAGAATCGGAAAAGAATATGATATTTACACTATAGACACATACATGGAAAGTAAGGAAGAACTGAAAGAACAGATACTTGAACTGACACGCAGATACTATCAAGTGGCACACGCCGGAAAGAAGGATTTCACTCCCGGCAAGTCGTTCGTCAACTATGGCGGACGCTTTTTTGACGAAAAGGAAATGGTCAATCTGGTTGACTCGTCACTGGACTTCTGGCTGACGGCCGGCCCGTGGGCACACAAGTTCGAGACGCGGCTGGCCGAATGGCTGGGCGTGAAATACTGCGCGCTGACAAACAGCGGTTCGAGCGCCAATCTGCTGGCTTTCTATACACTGACGTCACCGAAGCTGGGTGAACGCTGCATACGCCGTGGCGACGAAGTGATCACGGTGGCTGCGGGATTTCCCACGACGGTCAATCCGATAATCCAGTTCGGGGCCGTGCCGGTGTTCGTGGACGTCTGTCTGCCGGGATTCAATGTCGATGTTGCCCGTCTTGAAGAGGCTCTATCGGAAAAGACGAAGGCCGTCATGATGGCCCACTCGCTCGGCAATCCGTTCAACATCAAGGCCGTGAAGGAGTTCTGCGAACGCCACGGACTGTGGCTCGTCGAGGACAACTGCGACGCGCTCGGCTCTGAATATACCATCGACGGCGTGACCCGAAAGACAGGAACATGGGGCGACATCGGAACGTCGTCGTTCTATCCTCCTCATCATATCACGATGGGTGAGGGCGGCGCGGTCTATACGGACAATCCGCTGCTCAACAAAATCACCCGCTCGTTCCGCGACTGGGGCCGCGACTGCTGGTGTGTGGGCGGTGTGGACAACACGTGCAAGGTCCGCTTCACCGGCCAGTTCGGCGAGCTGCCTTATGGATACGACCACAAATACGTCTACAGCCATTTCGGCTTCAACCTGAAAGCCACCGACATGCAGGCGGCCATCGGATGCGCCCAGCTGGAAAAGGCTGACAGCATCGTGGCGGCACGACGGGCCAACTACCGAAAGCTCTACGACGGGCTGAAGGACCTCCGGCAGCTGATTCTGCCCGTGGCCGAGGAGAACTCAAATCCGTCGTGGTTCGGATTTCTCATCGCCGTCAAGGACGACGCCGGCTTCACGCGCAACGACCTTACGGGCTTTCTCGAAAGCCGGAAGATACAGACGCGCAACCTCTTTGCCGGCAATCTCATCAAGCATCCCGCGTTTGACGAAATGCGCCGCACGGGAGAGGGCTACCGCGTCGTCGGAGAGCTGACCAACACCGACTTCATCATGAACAACGGATTCTGGATAGGCGTCTATCCGGGCATGACCGGTGAGATGACGGACTGGATGATTGAGTCCATCCGCGAATTCTGCGAGACAAAGAATTGAAGGGGCGGCCACGGCCGGTCCTCCACATTATTTATATAATAAGACCGTATCTTGACAGATATATTTGAAGGGTTCTTCGCCGGCAAGCGTGTCCTCGTCACGGGACATACCGGTTTCAAAGGCTCATGGCTGAGCATCTGGCTCCACGAACTGGGAGCGCGGGTGACAGGCGTGGGTCTTGACCCGTTTTCAGAGCGTGACAATTATGTGCTCTCGGGCATAGGTAACAGAATTGAGGCCGACATCCGGGCCGACATCCGTGACGGTGCGAGGATGAAAGCGATATTCGCCGAACACCGGCCGGAAATCGTCTTCCACCTTGCGGCACAGCCGCTGGTGCGCCTCAGCTATGACATTCCGGTGGAGACGTACGAGACCAACGTCATGGGCACCATCAACGTGATGGAGGCCATACGCGCGACGGACAGTGTGAAGGTGGGCGTGATGATCACGACGGACAAGTGTTATGAAAACCGCGAGCAGATCTGGGGCTACCGCGAGGATGAGCCTATGGGTGGTTACGACCCGTATTCATCGTCAAAGGGAGCAGCCGAAATCGCCATATCGTCGTGGCGCCGCAGTTTCTTCAATCCGGCGCAATACGCTCGCCACGGCAAGGCGATTGCGAGTGTCCGCGCGGGAAATGTCGTCGGAGGCGGCGACTGGGCCAAGGACCGCATCATCCCGGACTGCATCCGGGCCATCGAAGAGGGCCGTCCCATCGGAATCCGTTCACCGAAGGCCGTACGCCCGTGGCAGCACGTCCTCGAACCGCTCAGCGGATATATGCTGCTGGCCAGGAAGATGTGGCAGGAGCCCACGGCTTTCTGCGAAGGGTGGAACTTCGGCCCCCGCGCCGAAAGCATCACTCCTGTATGGGAAGTCGCGGAAAAACTCGTCCGCTGTTATGGCCGCGGCGAGCTGCGCGACCTGTCAGACCCCGACGCGCCGCATGAAGCCAACCTGCTCATGCTCGACATCTCGAAGGCGAAGTTCCGCCTCGGATGGGAACCGCGCATGGACATCGACGGCTGTATCCGTCTCACCACAGACTGGTACCGCAGATACCGCAGTGAGGATGTCTATGGGCTGTGCGTGGAGGAAATCGGGAAATATGTTTCCCGATAACTGACATATATAACGGTAAATGATGCAGAGAACCCCAAAACAACGATTAAACACATCACCATGATACGCTACGTCATTACAGGAGCCACAAGTTTCATAGGAAGTGAGCTTATCACATATCTGCTATCGGTGTCTGACTGCGAGATATATGCAGTATGCAGACACGGTAAAGGCTCGTGGGACAATCGGCGTGTCACGAGAATAGAGTCGGAAATGTCCGAATACGGAAAACTCCACGAAAAGATTGAGAAAGTCGACATCTTCATCAATCTTGCCTGGGAGGGTACTGGACATTCCGGACGCGACATTAAGGATATCCAGAAAGAAAACATTCAGAATACGATAGCTGCCATACGGAGCGCCAAAGAAATGGGGTGCCGCCTGTTCGTTGAGTCCGGTTCGCAGGCTGAATATGGGACGGTTGTGTCTGAGATAACGGAAGAAACACCATGCCAGCCTTTCTCCGAATATGGGAAAGCCAAACTGGAAGTGAAGGAAAAGGCATTCAAGCTATGTGAAGAAATCGGCATCAGATACATTCATCTACGCATATTCAGTATCTACGGAGAGAATGATCACCCATGGACGCTCATAATCAGCAGTATAGACAAGATGCTGCGCAATGAGTGTATAAAACTGAGCGCATGTACACAGAACTGGAATTTCCTCTATGTTAAGGATGCCGCCGTGCAGATAACAAAGCTCTGCGAGCACGCTTTTCATGACGATAGGTTCCGGCATGAGGTCTACAACATCGCATCTGATGACACACGAAGACTACGTGAGTTCATTGAACGGATGAAATATCTGGCAAAGTCCGACAGTCATCTTGATTACGGAGCCATAATAACTGCCAATATGGTTTCCCTGCGACCGAACATAGCCAAGATGAAATCTGTCACCGGATACAGCATGGAACATGGCTTTGATGACGTTATAAGAACAATCATAGACACACGTCGTTCCCTAAGAATATAAAACATAAATAATCATTTGAATGGATACTGAGAAAATAAAAAATAGTCTGTTCTCAAAAAAGAACTGTTTTGAAAGAATTGCCGGTGTTGAAAGTCAGTTGAGATACGGCAATCCGGAGAACGGCGCACGCCCTACGGTCTCAGTTATAATGCCGGTGTACAACAGAGCCAACTTTTTCAGAAAGTCATTACGCTCTGTCCTCGATCAGAATTGTAAATTCCCGTATGAAATAATCGTGGTCGACAACTATGACATGGCCGAGCGCAGTCCCAATGAAAAGGTTGTGAAAGAAAGCAAGGCGGACAATGTCCGGTACTACAGGAACATGGCAAATATCGGACTGAACGGAAGCTGCAACCGCGGTATAGAGTTGGCAAAGGCTGACTATGTCACGTTCTGTCATGACGACGACTTGTTTTTTCCATGGACTTTGAAACGTCTGATGACACTGCAGGAAGAAGCCGGAGACAAATGTATCGTATCTAAATATGTGACCATAAACACTCGCGGTAAAATCATCAACAATCCGAAATTCCCACGCAAGAAAAACGGCGGACGGCTCATCGAGAAAGATCACTTCAACTACACGCTGTTCGACCAGTTTCTCGCTTCCGGCGGACTGCTCATCGCAAGCCTGTTCAACCGTGAGAAGTTGCTTGAGATCGGAGGCTTCAATGAAGATTTCGAACCAGTCACTGACTATGCACTACAGACGGCATACACGTATTTCTTCGGATGTGTCATGAACAACATGCCTTCTTTTAAATATAGAGTCGGAGTAAATGCCTCCATGCAGTTATACACACAATTCGCAGATGCTCAAAAAGCAGTGCAGGAGGAGATGTTATGTAAACTCAAAATACCAAACTTCCTGCTGAGACCAATAATCGACACACGTCACAGTATAGTGAAAATATATTCCGAGGTCGCTTTTGGTCACGCCAATCCGAAACTATGGAAAAGTCTGACACGCAAAGAACGATTCATAAAGAGATTGAACTATCACTATGACAAATTCAAGATGTTCAAGATAAATCATTCAAAAAAGTAATAACCAACCATGATTAAAGTTTCTGATTTTATTTTTCAGCATCTCGTTGAAAAACACGGTATCAGCCATTGCTTCCTCGTCACCGGCGGCGGAGCGATGCACCTTAATGACTCCATCGGTCACACCAAAGGTCTGACATATATCTGCAACCATCATGAACAGGCATCAGCCATTGCCGCCGAGGGATACTACAGGACATGCGGACAGCTCTGCGTCACCAACGTGACTACCGGTCCCGGCGGAACAAATGCCATAACGGGCGTGCTCGGACAATGGCTCGACTCCATCCCCGGATTATACATATCAGGGCAAATCAAGACATCTACGATGAAGGGCACATATCCGCACCTGCCTCTACGACAGCTCGGAGACCAAGAGGCGGACATCGTGAGCATGGTGCGCCCGATAACCAAATATGCCGTGACGGTCACAGACCCGTATGAAATCAAGCGGGAAATGGATAAGGCCATAGCCATAGCATTGGACGGCCGTCCCGGACCGGTGTGGATTGATGTTCCGCTGGACGTCCAGGGAGCAATGGTGGATGAGACAAAGTTACGTGAGTTCAATCCGGCTGAATTAACAGACCCGATACGTCATGACCTCGTGGACAGGCAGATTGATCAGCTCATAGCCAAAATAAAGACAGCCAAAAGTCCGGTCATCTATGTCGGGAATGGCGTGCGGTTGGCCAAACGCGAAGAACTGTTCATAACTGTTGCCGAACGGCTCGACATTCCGGTGGTCACAGCTATCAGCGGTTCCGACATTATCTGGCATGACCATCCTCTCTGCTACGGAAAGCCGGGCATCTGCGGTGACCGTATCGGCAATATCATGGTCCAGAACTCTGACTTGCTCATCATCCTCGGCACCCGTCTGAGCATACGTCAGGTAAGTTACGCATACGACCTTTTGGCGCCACGGGCATATAAAGTCATGGTGGACGCAGATCTCGCCGAGATGCAAAAGCCCACGTTGTCAATAGACATGCCCATACACGCAAACCTCTCCGAGTTCATCGATAAGCTCGACGCTGCCACCCGCAATGACAGTTTGCCCGGCTTCAGGCATTGGAAAGAATGGGGACGCGCAATTGAAAAGAAACTCCCGACGCTCTTTGACGATAACCCCTCACAGCCGGGATATATCTCTTCATACGTCTTTGCCGACAGACTGTTCCGCCAACTGCACGACGGTGATGTTGTCGTGACGGGCAACGGTACTGCATATACCTCAACATATCAGGCCATGCTGGTCAACCGTGGCGTGCGCGTCTTCGCAAATCAGGGTTGCGCCGCCATGGGATATGACCTCCCGGCGGCCATCGGAGCCATAACGGCGAACGGCAGTCGCGGCAGGACCGTACTTATAACAGGAGACGGCTCGCTGCAAATGAACATCCAGGAACTCCAGACTTTGGTGACATACTCAATGCCGCTGAAGATATTCGTATTGGAAAACGAGGGATACCTTGCCATAAAGACGACCCAAAAGAGTTTCTTCAAAGGCCATTTCACGGGCTCCAATCCCGAGAGCGGTGTCATCTGTCCCAATCTTGAAAAGATAGCGGCGGCCTACGGCATCGAGTATATCGGCATCAGCGAAGAAGGCGAAACCCTTGAACGCACCATCCGTGAGGTGCTTGAAAGCCCCGGAACGATGATTTGCGAAATACACATGCACCCTGAACAGACCCTCTTCCCTAAATCCGCCAGCTTCATGGATAAAAACGGAAAGATGTCATCCGCCCCGCTGGAGAAGATGGCGCCGTTCATGAGCGAGGAGTTGCAGGAGTTGTGCATATACCATCCGATGGATGATAATGAATAATAATCCAATTATATCAATCTGCATACCTACATACAACCGCGACACCATATTACGTGAGAATATGGAACGGTTGCTGGCATTGCCTTCATTCGACGACGATGTAGAGTTGGTGGTTTCTGATAATGCTTCCACTGACTCTACATCGTCGGTTGTACACGAGCTTTGCGTCAAATATCCAAATAAGAGTATTGTCTATAGTCGTAATAATGAGAACATAAGGGACAGGAACTTCCTCAAGGCCCTGTCGCTCGGGCGTGGCACTTATCTAAAGCTGCTCAACGACTACACTTCATTTTCCGATACAGACCTAAAGCTCATGAAAGACGAGATAAAACGCCTCGCCGATACAGAAAATCAAAGCCTGTTCTTTTTTCAAGATATCAAAAAGATTAAAAAAGGAGTAAACAGTATCCGAGTTTCTGACGTAAACCAATTAGTCCGGACACTGAACAACAAAATGACATGGATATCCAACTTCGGATGTTTCCGTCATCAATTGGCTTCACTATATGGCTTTCAGGACAGATCACAGCTCATGATACTCCAGATGATATGGCTTTTATATCTAACCGAGACATCTGAGAGCACCACCCTTGTCAACATAACATCATACCACTGTCTCGATATAGAAAGCAATAAGCGGTCACCATACAATTTCTTTACGCCCCATGTAGTCAATTATTATAAAGTACTGGACGGTTATGTAAAACGCGGATTGATATCCAAATCTACCATAAGAAAAGATAGAAGCAGACTGCTAAAAGATTTTGTGGGACGTGGAATAAAAGACTATCTGTTCAGAAAGAAGGAATGTAGTTTTGATTTATCAGACAGCTGGAGTATCATTTGGCACCACTTCAGCACCACACCTTATTTTTATGTCATATTATTAAAAGGTGTATTTCATGCAACTAAACGTCATATAAGAAACGTATTTCATACCATAGTCAAATAACAAACAGGCAACAATATCCTGTTGTCCGCATTGCAAATATAACACGCAATAACATTAGTACAGCCATTATGGCACCCAAAATGTTAAATTAAGGCAATTATCGCAGCCGTTTGTCAATTATTGGTAAATAATCCGTAACTTTACGCCACATTGCTAAATTGAAGCAAATTCAGAACCAATTCATGATTACAAACCAATAATGACTATATGAAAAAGAAGCTACTGAAATGGACTATGGCTGCGGTCATGGCCTTGGGAATTATGCCCGCCGGGGCACAGAACCTGCAGAAGGGGGACTACGGATACCTCTATTGCCACATGAGCGGCCGCGGAGAATGGACGGCATACGCCCTGAGCCGCGACGGACTCCACTTCCACGACCTGATCAACGGTGACGCCGTGTTCTCTCCGGAGGAACATGCAAAGATTGAGGGCGGCACGCGCGACGCCTACATCTGCCGTAAGCACGACGGAACGGGCTATCTGATGGTCACGACGGACATGTGCGTTGCCAAGAGCAAGAAGTGGGACAACTACGGCATGAACCTGCTCACGAGCGACGATCTCATCAACTGGCAGTCCGTAACGTTCGACTTCCGCAAGGGACCGGAGATTTTCTGCGACCCCGAATCGCCCGACGTATATAAGGACTGGTCGACCATCAACCGCGTATGGGCGCCGCAGACCTATTGGGATCCGACATACGTGTGGCCCGACGGCAGCAAGGGCGGCTATTTCATATATTATTCGCTGTGGAACAGGGCTGAGGAAGCGTACGACCGCATGTACTATTCCTACGCCGACAAGACATTCACCAAGCTCACCAAACCGCGTCTGCTCTTCGACTGGGGCTATGCGACCATCGACGCCGACATCAATTTCGTCGAGGCGGACAGTCTCTACCACATGATGATCAAGAAGGAAGGCGGCACACCGGGCCTCTTCACCGCTTATTCAAAGTCACTTACCGGCCCGTGGGGCGAGCCTGTTGCCGACGACTACATCGACTTCGAGGGCAAGAAGAAGTGCGAGGGTGTCTCCGCGTTCCAGCTCATCGGCGACTCGACATGGCGCGTGGCTTACATCGAGTATTCGTCTAAACCGCGCCACTACCGCATCTGCAAGGCCGACAAGTATATGCGCAACTTCAGCAATCCCGTCGACATCGAGGGTGTCAACGGCCCGCAGCACGGCTCGTTCATGCGACTCACGAAGGAGGAGTACGACCGTCTGCAGGCTTGGTCGGACTCTTTAGAGGCGAAGCACGTGGCCCCCAACGTCGCCAATCCTGTCATTCCGGGACTCTTTGCCGACCCGGAGATAATGTACAGCGAGAAGACCGGCAAGTATTATCTCTACCCGACGACCGACGGACAGAAGAACTGGAAGAACCACGACGCCCGTGTCTATTCCTCGCCGGACCTAAAGACATGGACCGACGAGGGCGTTATCTTCGACCTCAAGAAGGATTGCAGCTGGGCGGACGAGTGTCTGTGGGCACCGTGCATAATTGAGAAGAAGACGGGAAAGAAGAAGTTCAAGTACTACTATTACTTCACCGGAGCCGGCAAGATCGGCGTTGCCGTGGCCGACTCGCCCACCGGCCCGTTCAAGGATGCCCTCGGCCGTCCGCTGCTGAGCGACAAGCCGGAGGGCATGAAAGGCGGGGCAGTCATCGACCCGGACGTGTTTCAGGACCCGAAGACCGGAAAGTATTACCTCTACTGGGGCAACGGCTTCCTCGCCGTGTCCGAACTGGGCAAGGACATGACGTCCGTCGTATCGACAAAGGTGCTCATCGACCGCAAGGACAAGACGCGCTTCAACTATTGTGAGGGCACGTATGTCTTCGAGCGCAACGGCCTCTACTACTTCATGTGGTCGGAGAACGACACCCGCAGCGCCAACTACCGCGTGCGTTATCTCATCAGCGAGTCGCCAACGGAGTTCGTCCGCAACGGCAAACCGGCCCGTCAGGAACGCACCATCGTCATCCAGCAGGACCCGTCAAAGGGCATCTACGGCACCGGCCACCACTCCATCCTGCGCAAACCGCAATCCGATGAATGGCGTATCGTATATCACCGCTTCGCCCGCCCCGACGCCATCAAGCTCGGATGGGACGCCGGATACAACCGCGAAGTGTGCATAGACCGCATGGAGTTCAACGAAGACGGAACCATCAAGGCGGTAGAACCGACACTGTGATTTCAAGCTAAGAGGTAAGAGTGATGAGAGAAGAGGTATGATTACCGTGCAAGCATCAGGACATTATGCACAATAATCATACCTCTTCGGTTTTACTTCTTAGTCCAAAAGCATGAAGAGTAATCATGACTCTCACTCATCACTCTTGCCTCATTAATTAAATACCTAAAGAGCAATCATACGTCTTCACTCATCACTCTTACCTCATCAACTAAAAAGAAGACTTCTTATCCTCCCCACTCTTCACATCATCATTACTGATGGAACGGTTGGCCTTCTTCACGCCGGCTTTCAGTTCGCCTATCCGGAAGCTGACGCTGACGCCATAGCGTCGCACCGGGTTCATCGACCAGTCGTCGGAGCGGAACGTCGGAGTCTCGACGAACGAACTGTTACGCCAGTATTCCTTGAAAGGGTTCTGGGCAAAGGCCGACACGGTCAGCCGCTTCTTCATGAAACTCTTGCTCACGTTCAGGCCATAGTCCATCCAGTTGCCGTTCTTTCCCTGCAGAGAGACGGGTGGAGTCATATAGAATATGTTGAAGCTGAAGCGCCAGTCCTTCGGCAGGGACAGCTGTGCGCCGCCATAGGTGAACATATCCCAGCCGTCGTTCTTCAGTCCCTGACCGTCATCATAGCGGGAATAACTCCCCGAGAGGTTGGCATAGACGCGCAGCGCCGACGTCACATTCCAGTTGACGTATGCGCTCAGGTCCACACTGCGCGTATGTCCGATGTTGCGGTAGGTCGTGTACATCACGTTCTTGCCCGCCGGGTTCTGAAGTCCGAGCGGCACGAGCGTCACGTCCTCGACCATCTCCGAGAAGCTCTCGATGCTGTTGTTGGCGAACGAATAGCCGGCAGAGAAATTCATGTTCACCTTCTGCGTGAAATTGCTGTAGGTCACGTCAAACGAATGAGTCTTCTCTGAGACGAGGTCCGGATTGCCCTGAGAGATGGCCACGGGGTTCTTGTCATCAAAATAGGGATTGAGATAGCTTATGCCCGGACGGTAGATACGCATGTTGTATCCCAGCCGCAGGTTCTGCATGTCGGTCAGCTTATATCCTATTGAGGCCGAGGGGACGAAGTCGTCGAAGTCCTTCCGGAAGTCAGAGCCACGGCCCAGCAGATAGCTGACCTTCTGTGTCGTGTGCTCATAGCGCAGTCCGAGCCGTCCCGACCAGCGTCCGACGTTCAGGCCGTAGCCGGCGTAGGCAGCCATGATGTCGTTGCGATGGCGGTAGTGGGAGCTGTGGTCGGCGTCGGGCAAGAACGCGTCGTCCGAGCCTACGGCCCGTTCATAGCGGTCGTCCTCCGAGCGGTTGTTGCGATAGATATATTTCACACCGGTCTCCAGTGTATGAATCTTGGCAATGGGCGTGGTGAAGTCAGCCTGCGCCGTGTGTTCCGTCGTGCCATGACTGCCGTCCGTCCACTGATTGCGCAGGGCGTCGGTGAAGTCCCCCCAGTCCTCCGTGGTCTTCATGTCTTCATAGTTGACCGTCATGTCCGACGTCGACGGCGTCGTGCTCAGCCGGTAAGACAGCGTCAGCAACCGGTCCTTCACGCCGGCAAAGCCCCGCTGATAGTCCACGCCGCCGTTTATTGAGAAGTAGGACGTCGCCGACCTGTTCGCCTGTCCATAGGAATAAAGCCCGGCGCCGGTCAGCGGCGATGTGGCCGAAGCCGTATTGGCGATATAGGAATGGAAGTTGTTTCCCCACATCGAGAACTCGGCCGAGACGAGACTCAGCCTGTCAATCTCATAGCTGGCCTCCATCGACGCCGAATGGAAATTGAGGCGCAGGGCGTTGTCGGCCTCCGTGACAATGTCCGAAGATGCAGCCGTCAGATTGCCGAGTGCCCGCTGTTCGGTGCCGCTACGCACGCCGTCCTTCGAGACATGACCATAATTATAACGCGCGCTGACGGTAAGAGCGCCCTTCTTTACGGTTCCGAATATTCCCGCGCCGCCGCCGATGTTCATGCCCTCGCCGCTCATGGTGACGGTATATCCCTCCAGTCCGCGGCCTTCGGTGGTGATGATGTTGATGACGCCGCCCACGCCCTCGGCGTCATATTTCGGTCCGGGATTGGTGATGACCTCGATGCGCTTTACCGTGTTGGCCGGCAGACTCTTGAGAACATCCTTCGGATTGTCGCTCATCATCTTGTTCGGGCGTCCGTTGACGTAGACCTTGAACGACGACTTTCCGTTGACCTTGATGTTGTCCTCACCGTCGACAGTGACCATCGGCACCTTGCGGAGCATCTCCAGGACAGTGTTGGTCTGCGCGTCGGGGTCATCCTCGATGCTGTAGGCTATCTTGTCGATGTCGGCCTTGACCAGCGGCTTCTGCGCCTTGACGACCACTTGCTGAAGCTCATGACCGCCGGCGGCAAGAAAGAGCGTGTCCATGGGAACTGTCCTGATGCCATCGGCGGCGGTGAACCGCTGCGTCAGCGTCCCGTGCCCCATGGAGCTGACCGACACCATCATCTCTCCCCGCTCTTCGAGGCGCATCGAGAACCGTCCTGCGGCGTCGGTCAGCACCGTCTTCAGCACCGTCCCGGCAGTGTCCGTCCGCATGATGCGCACGGTGGCGTAGGGTTCTCCCTCATGTGTGAGCGAGTCGGCCACGGTGCCGCTCACGGTCAGTGCCGTGGCCTTGCCGCCCTGCGCTCCCGCCGTGAGTGCGAAGGAGAGCATGCTCAGCATTATCGTAATCTTTCTTATCATATACGTTTAGATTTGTTATGTTTACGTTCTTGAAACTATTTTAAAGACGACAATCAAGGCCGTAAAGTTTCATATCCGTCGGTTTTTAATATTTGTTAACGGGCGAAACCCACCCCAACAGCCCTACAACCCACCCCAACCCTCCCGAAGGGAGGGAGCT
>USFX01000058.1 GCA_900553965.1 uncultured Prevotella sp. | reverse complement strand
TGAGGAAGTTGCTTGTCGCTCCGTTGCCGCCATCGAATACGGTGACGTTGCCGAGCTGCATCTTCTCGAACGCCTTGACTTGCTCGCCGGCGATTTCCTTCCACTGGTCGACCATCTTATATTGGATGGCGATTGACGGGTTGAGCTCGGCCGCCTTGACCATAGCCTCGAATCCTTCGGCCTCGGCCAGCAACGACATCTTCTTACCTTCGGCCTCAGCCTCCAGCTTCATGCGTATGGCCTTTGCCTCGGCTTCAGCCTGTGCCAGTGTGGCCTTGGCGCGGGCGTCAGCCTCGCGGGTCACCTTCTCGGCCAGCGCGTCAGCCTGGAGGATGGCCTCCTGCTTTGCAATCTCGGCCGGCACAATCTTCTCTGCCTTCAGCGACGACTCAACCTTGAGCGCCTTGGCCTCCTCAACCTCCTTCTGAGCCTGCTCGCGGGCGGTCTGGATGGCGGCCTCAGAGCGTGCGGCGGCCTCACCGGCCTCCTTGTCGGCGTTGGCCTGAGTCACCTGAAGCTCGGCGTCAGAGCGCGCGATGTCCTTCTGAGCCTCATTGCGTCCGACAGCAGCTTTCTTGGCGGCGTCGGCCTTCTTGATTTCCATGTCGGAGTTAAGCTCGGCGATGCGGCTCTCCTTGTCGGTGTTGGCCTTCTCGATGTTGATGTTCTTCTCAGCCTCGGCCTTTGCCACCTGAGCCTCTTTCTCGGCGTTGGCCTGAGCCACCTGCGAGATACGGTCGCGGTCAGCGTGTGCCACCGAGATTTCCTGGTCCTTCAGGGTCTCGGCGATAGCAATTTCCTGTTCCTTCTTTGTCGACGCGATGGCCACTTCCTGATCCTTGCGTGTCTCGGCAACCTTCGTTTCACGCTCGCGAATCTGGTTGGCAATCTTGATAGCACCCAGCTTCTCCTGCTCCTCGATGTTGGCCTGAGCCTCGTTCTGCGCCTTGCTCTCAGCCTCCTTACCGAGGTTGACGATATAGTTGGCGGCGTCGCGGATGTCGCTGATGTTGATGTTCATCAGATAGAGACCGAACTTGCTCAACTCGGTGTCGATGTTCTCCTTCACCTTCGACAGGAACTTGTCGCGGTCGGAGTTGAGTTCCTCGATGGTCATGTCGGCAATGACGAGACGCATCTGTCCGTAGACGACATCGGTGATGAGGTTCTGCTTGTCCTCAAAGCCCAGTCCGAGCATACGCTCGGCAGCGTTCTGCATGACCTCCGGGTCGGTGGAGATGGCGACGGTGATGGTCGTCGGAACGTCAACACGGATGTTCTGTGCGGAGATGGCTCCGGTCAGCTTGCAGTCAATCTGCAGCGGCTTCATCGACAGGAACTCATAGCCCTGAACGATAGGCCACACGAAGGCGGCGCCGCCATGATAGAGTTTTGCCGACTTCGCTCCGCCGGTCTTACCGTAAACGACGAGCACTTCGTCACTCTTACACTTGCGATAGCGCGAGAGTATGCCCACGAATGTAATCACTACGACGGCCACAAGTATGCCCGCCATTATCAGAAGATTTTGATCCATAATTATAAAGTTTGATTAATAGAATTATCAGTAGCTTTCATTTCCCTTTTTGTCGCATTTCCGGTTCCACCCTTCCGGACCGTCATTTCACATAATAGACATTGTCCTTATAGCTCTTCACCGTCAGACGCTCACCCGTCCTGTAGCCGTCGCTCTGACTTTCGGAGACGACGTCAAGCTCCCTCAGCGCCCCGTTGTGGCTTATCTGGAGGATATAGCGTCCGTCGCCCATATTGGTGTAGACCGTCCCATAGCGCCCCACGAGCGCCTCCGGCCGTTCCGACGGAGTCTCCTTTTGGAGTCGTTCGGCCATGACATAAAGTTTCCAGAGGACGAAGACGAACACCAGTCCCGTGGCCGTGGCCGCCAGCAGTGCGGTCGTCGTCGGTTCGCCGGCCAGCACCATGGCCCATCCGAAGCCGATACCGAAATGGACGAGGCCCTTGAACGATACGATGCTGCTCATGTCCGTGTCCACCGAGGAATCGCCGTCGATGTCAACATCCACGTCTCCGAAAAAGACAGAAACGATGAACTGGACAACGAAAATACCGGTCGAGACCAGCGCTATGAGCCAAAAAATCTGTATTGCATCCATATTTTACCGTATAATTGATTTCAATCCGGAAAACATCAGCATGATGTTCCCGTTCTTCAAAATTAGTTAAAAATCATGATAAGTGTATGGTTTAGCCGATGTTTTTATCTTTCTTTAACGTTGAAAAGGTGGTTGTGTAATTGCCTGACGAGAAAAATCATGGTTAAATCCTTTCCCATTGATGACGTGACGCAAAATGTTCTTGTTTTACAGATTGTTGTATTGGCATATCAAAAGGATATTTTTCGTGTCGTAAAAATATCCCGGAATTTAACATTTGAAAATTCTCAAACCAGAACGGCGCGGCGCGGAAAAATTGACATTCTGCCGCCGTCATCATCCAAAAATCTGTCTGTAGTTGAGCCGGGAGGGCCTCCCGGCTCTACAGCGGGGCCGCTTTCGCACTCTGGCGGGGCCGCCGTTGCAACGCCGTAAGGGCCCCGCGGGAAGGTCGTAAGGCCCTTACGGCAAAATAAAAGCGGACAAATTGTTGCACACTTTGCGAGAAATCGTCATAACGTGTTGGTGCTTAGGCGATAAAAGATGCACGCGCAAAACTCGCGAATTTGCGGCCAAATGATTTTCATTTTTGAATTCTTCAAGGATTTCGAGGCATTTGTCCGAATACTTCCGAGTTTTTAACACTTCGTGATATCCACCCGAACTGCCATGTTCCGTCATCTCGTCAGCCTACGTGTCCGTTTCAGCCACAGGTCGGCCATGCGGCGATGGCCGGCGGGTGTCGGGTGAATGCCGTCCCAAATCCAGTGGGACACGTCGGACTTGCCGCCGCACAACCGCGCGAAAAGGGCGTTATAGTCCACGAGCGTGGCACCGTAGTCCTCGGCAATCCTTCGGATGCGGTCGCTCATGACGCTGACAAGACTGTCACGCAGACGGTAGTTGTCGGCCTTGCCCACCCATCCGGCCTTGGCCACAAACGGCGTTCCGAGAACGATGCGCAACCGGCTGTTGGCCGCCAGCGAGCGGTCGAGCAACGCGCGGTAGCGGCGCTCCCAGCCGTCCATGTCGAAATCGCCTTCGGGCCGGTCCAGATAGTAGTGGATGTCGTTCGTCCCTTCGAGCAGCGACAGCACGTCGGGCGCGTTGGCGATGGCGTCGTCCTGCCATCGCGCCTCCAGCCGGCCGATGTCGTCACCGCTTATGCCGCGGTTGAGAAAACGATACGGCCGTTCCGGATAGCGGCTCTCCAGCTCGGCAGCACACATCATCATGTAGCTGTGGCCGTAGATGTGGTTCCAGTCGCCGAGGTCTCTGTCTTTCGTCGCGGCCATACTTCCGCCGCTGCGGCCCCATCCGCCGTCGGTGACGGAATCGCCGATGAAGAGCACCCGCAGGCCTTGGGCACGGGTGGGGACGTTGAAAAGTATTGCCACTGTCAGCAGTGTGATAAGAATTTTGCTGGTGTTCATATCTTTTAAAAGTTTATCCGGCATTTGTTGTATGAAACAAAGTTCACACTTTTGCCCGAAACATCCAAATTATTAAACAATTCTTCACAGATAAATACGTAAGTCATCATTCTTTAACGACTTTAACAAGTAAGTATTCATTATTACTTTATAATAAGTTTTTTGAACACGGAGACACAGAGACACAGAGTAATATTGTCCTCTGTGTCTCCGCGTCTCCGTGTTCAAAGTATAAACTAATTGTTGCAACATACTTATTATTATAACATAGCACTTAGTCTTTACTTCACGACATATTTAGCTCCAGTCTTAATGATGATACCTTTCAGTCCGGTTCCGGCCGATGCGGTCTTCGGGGATAATTCCGCCGCACGCAGTCCCGAAAGTTTGTATGCGGGCGTATCAGTAGGGCGAGCGGACGCGGAGACGTTGCCGATGGCCGATGGCCACGGGAGAATGGTGGCGCCGCTGATGTTCTGCACCGTTGCGAGGAAGTCGTCGAGTCCGCCGGTCACGTCGGTCATGTCGAAGGTGTAGGTCTGGTCGTCGGTCGCGACAAGCAGCCACTGGCTGTTCTTGTCGTCGCGCGTATATGACGACAGTTCGGTGTGATTGGCTCCGCCGTATGCGTTGAGGTAGTTGTAGGTGTTTGTCGATGTCGGGTCGCCCATAATCGTGTATGCGTCGGCAGTGGTCGTGCTGCTCTCCACCTTCCCGAGTTTGAAGGCGTCGGTGCCGGACGTAGTCCAGAACGACTGTCCGTTGCCGGCCTTTGCCACGACAAATGTCTTCGACGATGGGTTGTAGAGATACGTGCAGTCGTTGTCTCCGTCGATGACAAGTGTGAAGACGCTTGTCTTGTCGCAGCTATTCTTCCGCGCCAGAGTGCCGTCGCCGGCAACATAGACATACATGTTGCCGGACGAGATGTTGGCTGCTTTCAGATAGTAGTTGCGGCACGAGACGTTGGCCACGTCGGGATTGGCGGCACGGAAAGTCTCGATGGCGGTCTGCAGGGCGTCGGTGGCAGCAACGATTCCGGCCTCGTGATAGCTGGAGAGGTAGGGTTTGACAGCGGCAAGGGCGGCCTCCATTTCCTCCCGTCCGTTGGTGTATGACGCGTTGTTGAACATCAGCAGGGCCTCGTTGTATTTTGCCGAGAGCGCGGCACGCACGGCGCTGATGGCTGTGAGCAGGAGCGTGTGGCTTTCGGCACGTGCCTTGCTGTCGCCGATGGTCACGACAAGAGCCGACTGGCCGTCGGGGATGGCGCGCGTGGCGGTCAGGCTGACGGTGGTACTTTCGTAGGGCTGGATGGCCGGTACTGTGCCCGTGGCTAGCAGCGTTCCGCTCTGTGTGAGTACCTTGACAGTCTGGCCTGCGGCTGATGCGGACTGTCCGTAGTTGGTCAGCCGGACGGACGTTACCATGCTTCCCTCGCCTATAGCGGGCAATACGGGCGACAGGTATTCCGGCGCATAATCATAATAGGGAAGTCGGGCGTAGCCGTAGCAGAACGCGGGACGCAGGTTCTTGCCCGATTCCAGATTCATCTCGTAGCCCGTGGCATAGCGTCCGATGAGTTTCGGGGCGAACTCGTCGGCTGTCAGCCCCGTGTCCGTGCCGCAGAAAGTGAGCGTGAGGTTGCCGTCGGCATCGATTGCCGAACTCTCAACCTTGGCGCCGCCACCCTTGTTGACGGTTGCACCGGCACCAAAGCGCAGACTCTCTATGTCAAGGTCGGTGGCGGGATTGAATCCGTCTTCGGCCATAACTTTTATCTGTATGCTCTGTGTGGATGTCGTTATCGGGCTTTCGTTTAGCACGAAAAGACGCAGGCCGGGATTGAGTGGCATGGCAATGTTCTTGCTCGAATGGTTGTCTCCGGCCACGTCTTCGGCCTTCACAACGTCGATGACGGCCATGTTGAGCTGTATGGCACGGCCATAGCTGTCCTGAAACACTCGCGGTCGCTCATACTTATACCATTCTTCTTTTGTGCCGTCGGGATGGACGGAAATCTCAATGTCGTAGGCAAGACCGTCTTCCGCAACCCAGTGGAAACCGTCGGCCGAACGGGAGTAATATGCCTTACGGGCTTTCCAGTCGTTCACGATCATGTGATACTGGACCTCGTCCCTCCAGACCACGGGATCTTCAAATGTTCCGCCACCGCCGTTGGGATAGCACGATGAGCCCAGAACCTGCTGGAAAGCGTCCAGCCCAT
Organism: uncultured Prevotella sp.; assembly: GCA_900553965.1. GTDB lineage: Bacteria > Bacteroidota > Bacteroidia > Bacteroidales > Bacteroidaceae > Prevotella. The sequence continues at coordinate 7,546 of USFX01000058.1, read as the reverse complement.
CTTTGCTTATCCACACGGCGCCTCCGCGGTCCATGCAGTATTGCGAGCCGTCATCGCGGCGGGCAAACGTCCAGTTTGAATATGTCGTGGTGGAGCCGGTGGACAGGGCGCGGTCACGCAGGTCGCAGGGCATCTCCTCGAATGTCCAAGGACCGCCGAGCGAACGCGACGTGTGACGCCAGCAAGACTTGTTGCCGATGAGGGCGTAGACAACGTATGTGCCGTCCTTGGCACGGAAAATCTCGGGATTGTGGCCGCGGCCGATGTTTACGGGATTGGTAAACGGGCCGTATGGCGTGGAGGAGGTGAAGTGGTATATGTCGGAGTTGGACCAATAGGAGAACGGGCGGTTGATGCCGTCCCATCCGGCGACGAATTGATGATACGTTCCTGCGTCATCTTTATATACGTTGCCGCCCCAGATGTTCATTCCGTCCGCTTCGACACCGTTGTCGACGTAGCGGTTCTGAACACCGGCAGCTCCCCATATCGTCGCGTCGGGATTGTCGGCTTTCATGGTTTCGAGCGTCACACTTCCCTGCATGGGCATGATGCGGTCTTTGAACTGTCCGCCTGTGACGAGACTTTGGGCCTGAGCCGGCAGTGCGGCCAGCATGGTGCCGAGAGATAGTAGTTTCAAGTAATTCATGTCGTTATGGTTTTAGTTTGAAATATCCGGTTGCAAAGTTACGCAATGCCGCTATTTCGTACTTGAACTATCGTCCCAATGGCTTGAACTATATTCCCCGTGGCTTGAACTATATTCCCAAATCGTTGACTGTCAACGATATTATATATAATCAACGATATTATATATAATCAGCGATATTCTGTTGGAGATACGCCGAACATCTCCTTGAAACGGCGGTTGAAATAGCTCGGCGACGAGAAGCCGCACGTATATGCTATTTCTGATATCGTGCAGTCGCCCGCCTTTATAAGCTCAGCGGCCCTACGGAGGCGTATGGAACGTACGAACTCGGTTGGCTTCTGGCCTGTGATGTCAGCAAACTTGCGGTACATGCTTGACCGGCTCATGGCCATCTCCGCACATAACATGTCGATATCGAGAGCATTGTTGCCCATGTTAGCCTCAACGATGGTCACAGCACGCTCGATGAACTCGCGGTCGGCCGTGTTGTCGGTTATCTGTTCAGCCACCTTGTCAATATCGGCGTCCTCCTTCCGCAGATATTCGTCGAGGCGTGCCTGAAGTTCGGCCACCTTGCGTTTGGCCGCCTTGTATCGTTGCACCATGCGGTCGACCGTCACCACCGCGGCCACAGACATCACTATATATATAAGGCATGCCCACCACGTCTCCCACCATGCGGGCAGCCGGTTGAGGCTTACGTGCAATGTCTCGTCGCGGAAGAATCCGTCGGCGTCGGTGGCACGCACCTCTACGGCGTAGCGGCCTTTGTGGAGATTGACAAAAGTGATGTGATTGTTACCGGCGTCAAGGTGTTGCCATGCCCCTCCGTCCATGCGATAGGCAAACCTTACACTGCGGGCATTGACATGATTGAATGTTGAAAAGAACAATTCCACAATGCTGGAATTGGAAGGTATCGTTATTTCGTTATCACGAAGAGAATATGTCATTTTCCCGTCTATGCTCGCCGCTGTCAGTGCCAGACTATGTGGAGTGTTTGTGCTGTACTCCGGATTAATGACCATACGGGCCTCGGAACATGTCACGATAATACTGACGTCGTCGCTACTGACGTCAAGAAACTGGCTCACACCGATGTGACGGTTGCTGCAGTGCATTGTACGTTGACGGTCGTCGATGGTATACTCCTTTATCATCTTGTCGGTAACGAGCCACAGGTTGCCTTTGCTGTCGCATGTCATGGCGTTCACCGGATCGCCTGACTCAATGCCGGCGTCGGGGATGTCAACGAGCTTCCGATATTTCCGGTCGTAACGGAAGACGTTGCCCAGCCAGTCTGTCGTCCACACCGTGCCGTCTGGAGCCACGGCCAGCGCTTTGCTTTCCGTGCCGCGCTGTATTACGACTGGTTTTCCGTCATCACCGCAATATGCCAGTTCACAGTGTGACGTGATGAAGTATATCCCACCGCCGGGTGCCGCCACCATCTTGCGGATGTTTCCCAGCGCTTTGGTGACAGCTACGACCTGGCCTTCAACATTGCCGCGGGCATACCGGCATCTGTACAGTCCCGTTTCGTCGCCAATGTATAGCCACCCACCACGGCTCACGGCCAAGCAGCCGATGCGCGTCCCTGCGGTCAGCATCTTGTGCCACTCTTTTGGCCGCGCCTCAATCGTCTTCGTCCAAAACACGTCCGTGTTCGTGTGGCCGATGTATCCGCCGCCATCCTCAATAAAGTCTGGGCGTATGTTGGCGAGCATCGTGGGCAACTCGACGGGCGTTGTCTTCTCCATACCTCCGCCGTCATTCACGCGGATGCGGTTCTCCATGTTTATGCCGCCGGTCCATTCATTGCCGTACCGGTCCGTGAAGCCGCATGTCAGCTCGGTGAACACCAGCCGGCCCGGTCCGGTCTTTCCGATGAGCCGATAGTTTCGGTCAAATGTGTAGCTGCCGTTTGACGTCTCGGCTGTGATGATGCCGTTGGCGTCACAACTCACCACGGCCACACGTCCGTCGGGAATGTTCTTGTCCAGTTGGCGGATAGAATAGTCCCGTTTGTCAAGCACAAAGATATTTTTCCGCGTGCCGAAAATGATGTTGCCGCCGGCATCCTCGCACATCGACAGTATGCCGCTGCTCTGTCCGATGCGCCGCGGATTGTGTCGGTCGTTGCGGAACACGTCTATCTGATAGCCGTTATCACGACACAGGCCGCCCTCCACTGTGCCGTACCATACATATCCCTCGCTGTCCTGCATCATTGTTCTTGTGCCCACCAGCGGCATGAGGTCGCGTGTGGGCTGGAGTATATCGATAGTGTCGCCTGCCTCCGCTATCATTATGTGAAACATGAGGATGGCGATGACAATGCTTCGGAACAGACGTATGTCGGTATGTGATGCGGACATAAATGTCGGTGATTATGTTAGAATCTGCCTTTTATCAGTATGTGATGTACATCATAATCTTCTATTCCAGCTCCGCCTTAAGGAACCGCGGGGTATATCCCTTCGTGCTTTCGGCCACCTCCTCGGGCGTTCCCGTCGACAGCACCTCTCCACCGCCGCGTCCGCCCTCGGGTCCCATGTCGATGATGTGATCGGCCAGCTTGATGACGTCGAGGTTGTGCTCAATGATTATCACCGTGTTGCCGCGGTCGACGAGACGGCCTATCACCTCCATCAGTATGCGGATGTCCTCGAAGTGGAGTCCTGTGGTAGGCTCGTCAAGGATGTAGAGCGTGCGGCCGGTGTCCTTCTTGCTCAGTTCCGTGGCCAGCTTCACGCGCTGGCTCTCGCCTCCCGAGAGTGTCGTGGAGGGCTGTCCGAGCTTGATATAGCCGAGGCCGACGTCCTGGATGGTCTTTATCTTGCGCAGTATGTCGGGCACGTTCTCGAAGAACTCCACGGCCTGATTGATCGTCATGTCGAGCACGTCGGCAATGCTCTTGCCCTTGTATCGCACTTCAAGCGTCTCGCGGTTGTATCGCTTGCCGTGGCAAACCTCGCATGGAACCATCACATCGGGCAGGAAGTTCATCTCTATTGTCTTATAACCGTTGCCTCCGCAAGCCTCGCAGCGACCGCCTTTCACGTTGAACGAGAAGCGGCCGGGCTTATATCCGCGTATCTTCGCCTCGGGTAGATTGACAAAGAGAGAGCGTATGTCGCTGAACACGCCAGTATATGTGGCAGGATTTGAGCGCGGCGTGCGGCCCAACGGGCTCTGGTCGACGTTGACAACCTTGTCAATATGCTCCAATCCCTCGATGGCGTCGTAGGCCATCGGCTTCTTCAGCGAACGGTAGAAGTGCTGCGAGAGGATGGGCTGGAGCGTCTCGTTTACGAGCGTTGACTTGCCCGAGCCGCTCACGCCCGTCACGACAATCAGCTTGCCGAGGGGAAACTCGACGTCCACGTGCTTCAGGTTGTTGCCCGACGCGCCGCGAATCCACAGGCTCTTGCCGCTGCCCGGGCGCCGCGTCGTGGGGACGGCGATTTTAGTCTGGCCGGTGATATATGGGATGGTGAGGGAAAGCCCCCCTCTGTCCCCCCCAAGGGGGGATGACCGGTGTGTCTTAGAGGAGGGAGAAGCGAGGAGGGAGGAGGGAGAAATGCGTTCTTCCCCACCCACATTATGAGTTTCTTCCGCCCCTTTCAAACAGCCTTCTTCTGCCTCTTTCAAACTGTCTTCTTCCGCCTCTTTCACAATGTTCTCTCCCGCATCGTTCAATCCGCAGGCCTCCTCCCCTTGGGGGGATGCAAGGGGGGCCGGAGCTGACAGCTGGGCCGGCGGCGCTCCCTGATACACCACCTCACCGCCTTTGCGTCCTGCTTTCGGACCGATGTCGATGAGCCAGTCGGCGGCGAGCATCATATCCTTGTCGTGCTCGACGACGATGACGGTATTGCCGATGTCGCGCAGCTCTTTCAGGGAGCGTATCAGGCGTTCGTTGTCGCGCTGATGAAGACCGATGCTCGGCTCGTCGAGGATGTAGAGAACGTTGACGAGCTGCGACCCGATCTGCGTCGCAAGACGTATGCGCTGGCTCTCACCGCCCGACAGCGTGGCCGACTGACGGTTGAGCGACAGGTAGTCGAGACCCACTTCGAGCAGGAAGTCGACGCGCGTACGTATCTCTTTCAGTATCTCTTCGGCAATCTGACGCTGCTGATTGTCGAGGTGTTCCTCCACGTGGTCGAGCCATTCGCGTAGCTCGGCGATGTCCATGTCGGCCAATTCGGCGATGTTCTTGTCCCACACGCGGTATGAAAGAGCCTCGCGGTTGAGCCGCCGTCCGTGGCACTCGGGGCACTGGCAGACGGCCATGAACTGGTCGGCCCACTTCTGAACCGTTGCCGAGTCGTCACTGTCGATAACCGTGCGCAGATATTTCACCACGCCGTCGAACGCGACGAAATAGTCGCTTGACGTCTTCACGAGGTCCTTGTCGATGCGCACGTTCTCCAGCGAACCGTAGAGAATCTCGCTCATCGCCTCGTTAGGTATGTCGCTGACGGGCGTCTTCAGGTCGCAGTCATACTTCTTCAGTATAGCGTCAATCTGCCAGAAGACCATCTGGTTCTTGTATTTTCCTAATGGGACAATCGCTCCGGCGTGGATACTCAGCCGCCGGTCGGGGATGACCTTGTTGAGGTCAATCTCGTTAATCTGCCCGAGGCCCTTGCAGTGCGGACAGGCACCCTGCGGCGAGTTGAACGAGAAGTTGTTCGGAGCCGGGTCGCTGTAGGATATGCCCGTCGTGGGGCACATCAGACGCTTTGAGAAATACTTCGCCACGCCCGTCTCCTTGTCCAGTATCATTATCAGTCCGTCGCCCTGCTTCATGGCCGTGGCCACGGTCTTCTTCAGACGCTCGTCGTCCTTGTCACGCGGCAGCACCTCCATCTTGTCGATGACCACCTCGATGTCGTGGTTCTTATAGCGGTCGGTCTTCATGCCGCGCGTAATCTCTTTCACCTCACCGTCGACGCGGACATAGAGATAGCCCTTCTTACGCATGCTCTCGAACAGCTCGCGGTAGTGGCCCTTACGGCTGCGCACGAGCGGGGCGAGTATGAAAATCTTGTGGCCGGCATAGTCGTCGGTTATCATTTCGAGCACGCGCTCCTCGGTATATTTCACCATTTCCTCGCCCGTGGCGTAGCTATAGGCACGGCCAGCGCGGGCGAAGAGCAGACGCATGAAGTCGTATATCTCGGTCGTCGTGCCCACGGTTGAGCGCGGATTCTTGTTTGTGGTCTTCTGCTCGATGCTTATCACCGGACTGAGTCCCGTGATCTTGTCCACATCGGGACGCTCCATACCGCCGAGGAAATTGCGGGCGTATGCCGAAAATGTCTCGATATAGCGCCGCTGTCCCTCGGCGAAGATGGTGTCGAAAGCCAGCGACGACTTTCCGGAACCGGACAGACCGGTGATGACCGTCAGGCTGTTGCGTGGAATCTCCACGTCTATGTTCTTAAGATTGTGCACCCGCGCACCCCATACGTTTATCTTTTCGTCTTCTCTCTGCATCGTTTTTCTTAATGTTTTCCCGAACAACAAATCTTCATTTTCATCATCCATGCGCGTCAGAAGCCTTCCCCTTCTTCGATGTAGTCTCTCAGGACGTTCACGTCGCGCTTTATGTTATACTCCCGTCCGTCGGCTCCCTTGGCCTTGACCAGCACATAATAGACGCCGTCCTTCACCGGCGAGCCATGGTAGGTGCCGTCCCATCCGCTGTTGATGTCGCTCCACTCATAAAGCTTCTGTCCCCAGCGGTTGAAGATGTAGGCCTTGAACTCGACGATGCTCTTGTGTGTGTCCTTGGCCTTGTAGATGTCGTTCACGCCGTCGCCGTTCGGCGAGAAGGCGTTGGGCATCTCCAGCACGCTCGTACTGATACTGATACGGATTGTCGAAATCAGCTCCGGCTCTTCGTCGCCGCCATAGCTGACGTAGAGCGACACGTTGGTCGTACCTGACTCCATGAACTCAAAATCCGTATTCTCCTCATATCTCACGATGTAGGCGTCACGGCTTCCGTCCTTGACAAACCGCCATTCATACGACGGAACCGTGCCCTCGTCGATAGCCGACGGATTGGCCCGGAACGTCACCCGCAGCGGGGCCTGGGCATCGTCGATGGCCTCAGTCTCCTCACGCTGCTCTCCGTCGACGGTATAGTAGGCCGTGGGCGTGAAGTCAGCCAGCATCGCGACGGGCATCATCATGACCATCACGACGGCCATTATAAGTTTTGTTCTCATAAGATTCATACCATTATCATATATGTAACGTGCAAAGTTACACAGAAAATTCCGATTTCTGCATCGCTGAGGCAATAAATATGGAAGAAGCAGGAAAGTGAAAATCAGTAACAGGCAAAGTCCGTGCGGTATGTTACCAGTCATTCAAAATAGTCATACTGATTGGAGAAGAAATCCTCAATCTGACTTATCAGATTTTCATTTGCTTTGAGTGCATCATTGTTTATCAGCATATATGCACTTTTCTCAATATTCTCTTTGTGATAAAAGTGCTTATTACTGAAATATGTCGCCATCAATTTTGAATAGACTCTATACCGGTACTTTCATTATATGGTAAAAGGGGTATGCACTTTCTAACATTACAGCAAATATGAATATATTGGAATCCGCCTTTTAGAAAGTTCTTCCTTTGACACATCGGACAACACAAAAGGCTTGTTTAAGCCCTTTGCGACATCTGCATTGCCAATATCTTGACCGATTCCTTTTTCTCTATCAAATAAAATATCACCCATAGCTCAAGGCTTTAAATGAATATGTTGCAAATATACTAATTAAAAAACAATTACCCAAATAAACGAATAGAAAAAGTGAAGAATGAAGAATGAAGAATGAAGAGTGAAGAATGAAGAATTTGCTGCCGCCG
>USFX01000057.1 GCA_900553965.1 uncultured Prevotella sp. | reverse complement strand
GCGGCGGGCCGCCGTCAGGTCATTGCGGCGGATGGCCAGCGCACCGCGGGTATAGATGGCTTTGGGCGAATGGCCCGCACGGTCGAGGTAGCGCTCGGCGGCGTCGAGATCATCGCGGCGGATGGCGGCGTTGGCGGCGTTGAGATTGGCCACGCTGTCGGTGGGGAACATGCGGACGGCGGTCTCGAAGACCTCGGTGAATTCGTCCGTGCCCGGCTCACACTTCTGCGCGACGAGGTAGAACTCGTTCTGACTCAGCTTCTGCGGATGCTCACGCATGATGCGCCTTATCTCGTCCACGTCGCTGAAGCTGCGGATGGTGTAGGCTATGCGGTAGTCGGTGTGGCGCAGTGCCGGGTAGCAGTTGTTGAGCAGGAAGCGGTAGTCGGCCGGATAGCGACGCTTGATGGCGGCCTCGCGTGCGTCCGGCTCCATGCCGCTGTCGATGATCCGGAGGATTTCCTCGCGTTTCTTCAGGTTCGACCGGTCGACATATCGGCGCAGTCCGGCCCAGTCCTCAGGCTCGAAGTCGGTCGTGATGACGCCGTCGGCGAAGTGGTAGAGTTGCTGGATGTGGTTCTTCAGCGCCGCCGTTCGTCCGCGGGCGAGGTCACGGTTGTGGGAGTAGGGGCTTTCCGGCGAGGCATAGCCCTTGAGCCATACGGAGGTGATGGTGATGTCGCGGTCGGAGCGCACGGAGTCTATCGTGGCCTGAATCTTCCCCAGCTCGACGGTGTTTCGCCGGTAGTCGGGATAGATCTGGGTCTTGTCGACGGGGAAGTCGATGAACGCCGAGCCTTCGAGCGAGTCGCGCTTCTGCGCCTCGCCCTGCGGCTGGATGTAGACAAGCTCGGGGAAGAAGTCGCCATAGTGATGGCCGATGATTCCGTCGGCCTCGGCGACGAGCGTGTGACAACAGCCGTAGTCCTCGCGGTGGAGCGCAAGGGCAGCTCCCTCCATCCACTTTTCATACGGGACGAGGGCGTGATAGGCCATGGTGTCGGGCATCTCGGCGGCGCGCATCTCCGTTCCGTCGCTGCCCGTGAGCATGCTCTGGCCGTTGCGGGGGTAATAGTAGTAGCGGCGACGGCCATAGACAGCCACCGGCGGCAGCAGCAGCGAGTCACGGCCGGCGACGATGCGCGGCGTGAGGAGCATGGCGCGGTTGGAGCTGACGCTGACGTCAGAGAGCCGCAGGTTCATGTCAACGGTAATGTAGGCTCCGTTGCGGGCGGTGGCCAGTCCGTCGACATCCACCCCGCCGATGCTGGTCTGGGCCACAGCCGGCGTGGTCATCGCGGCGAGGGCTGTCATCAGGAAAATGGTGGTATGCTTGATCTTCTTCATCGGTTTTCGCTTTTAGAATAGATATACTAAGTTGATTGCGGCCTTCGTCGGACCTACATAGTGGTGGCTGCGTCCGGCCTCGGTCTTCTTTCCGCAGCCGACGCAGCGGAAACGGTCGTAGCGCGTGTAGGAATATCCCAGTCCGATTTCGGCTTCGAGGTTCCACCGGCGGTTGAGCACCCACGCATAGCCGTAGGCGACGCCGGCTCCGACGAACCATCCCTGATAGCGGGTGTCGGCGAGCTTGCGGGTGTCGGTGCCGAAGAGGTTGAGGCGTCCGTTGAAGCCGCCGATGTTGAACTGGCCTCCGTGAGCGTGCACTCCAACGAAATGGCCGCAGAAGCGGTCGCAGAACCAGTAGCGGGCCTCGGGCTGCACGCTCCAGTGCTTCCAGCGTCGTCCGTGGGACAGGTTCCAGCCGTTGAACTGTCCGGTGAGGTCCAGCGTCCAGCGCGGGGCAAGCCCGACCTCAACACCGCCGTTGATGTTGAGCAACGCGTCGGAAAGGACATTGCTCTTGACGGCTATGTCCTGGGCACTGACGCTACCGAAGGCTCCTGCGACGGCTGTCACCAGATATAAGATTATTCGTTTCATTATTTTTTTTTGTATTCTGTCTATGTTTATTCTTTCTATGCAGTGATATTTCTCTTATCAAGAGAAGTACCACAAGGCAGAAAGTCGTACAACTGACTGACTGCCAGTGTAATTTTATCTCAAAGGAATAGTAAAAATGTTAGGCGCTTGTTATGGGAATATGCCGGTTAGGAACAACAGGTAAAGATAGTCAGACCGGCGTCAGCCTCTTTAAATTAATGACTTAATGGATATCACAGCCATAGTGGTACTTCTCTTGATAAGAGAAACGCCAATGTCATATATTAACAACAGAACGGACGCTACGACCACACGGCACTTCTCTTGATAAGAGAAAAACCATTTTGAGGTCGTCGCTTCCGTCATTAGCAATCCGTCACGCATCATGTCTGGTCGTTCACGCGTGACCGCAATCGGCATACGCGGAAGGCTCTTGCAACGGTCATCGGCACAACGCGTCTATGCCGAAAATCCGCCACTTTTCCACACCTCTCTCACTAAGAGAAGTAGCGCTTTTGGCAAAGTTACACAAAATATCCGAAACTCACTGTGTAATACCAGGATAAATTCATCCGAAGCATGAAAAAGTTGAGCAATATCAAGCAAACGGCCTGTTCTGCGCAACAACACCTTATTATATAAGGCTGTCATTATGCACATTTCGCGCTCCGCTACTTCTCTTAGTGAGAGAAATAACGCTTTTTTGCATAAATAGGATGAATCTAAAAACTTCGCGCTCCTGCGTCTTTGTGTTGAAAACGTTGAAACCGAACTGTTAAAAACTTGGAATTAAGCGGACAAATGCCTTCAAATCCTTGAAGAATTCAAAAATAAAAATCATTTGGCCGCGAATTCGCGAGTTTTGCGCGTGCATCTTTTATCGCCTGATGTCCAACACGTTACGACGAAATCAGTGAAAGTGTGCAATAAAATCCGGTCGGAAGTCTTGCCGTAAGGCCCTTGCGGCATTGCAACGGACGTCCCGTTGCAATGCAACAAGCACGCCGTTGCAATGCGAAAGCGGCCTTATTGCAACCCCGGGAGGCCCTCCTTGGCTGGCGGTGGACGAAAAACGGGACGACGGCGACAACGGAATGTAAATATTCCGGCTTTGCCGCTCTCTAGAATTAAAATTCTGAAGTGTTAAAATCCGTGATATTATCACTACACCCCCGCAACTCTCCGTTAATGTTTTTTTCATCCCTACCGGCTGACGGTGACGGAATGATGGTTTCAGGATGCTTCGCTTCTCTCCGTCCATGACTGTCCGGATATGAAGATGGCGACGGCATGCCGGGCGCCGGACAAGCCATGACTTTCACTCCTCAAACGTCCGCATACGAAAAAAGCGGCTCCGTGTCTCAACGACCCGAACACCGCTAAATAACGCTATTAATAACTAAAAACCTTCTCTAAAAATAAGGTACGCGACTTCTCTCTGTCTGCCGTACCATCCATTTGAGTTATCGCTGCCCTGTCTTCACGACATCATTATGCAGCCTGATGTTACCTGATTCAATCTTTCTTTTACCTAAGAACCAACCTGTCATCGGATTATCCTAAATCCAATCTTCAAGCTCACCTTTACTAATACCTGACTACAATCTTAATACATCATCTTATTACCTTTATTGCTATGAACTTTCTCTTCTTGTCTTTTGACGATGCAAAGGTACGACGATTGCCGGAACAGACAATAAAAAGTTGGCTCTTGTTTGAAAAAAGCGATGGAATATTGACGCAAATCAAGCGTTGTGTGCGCACACAGTGAAATAAAAAAACAGTTCCAACGCCCCCAAACACCAAACCGCACACCCTAAGACCCATCCCAACCCTCCTGAAGGGAGGGAGTTTGAAATGTTTTAAGCCATTCAAACTGGTCTGTATATAAAAATACAGATGTTGATTACCAATATATCGTGGCCTGATGAAGGGCTTCAGAAGCTTTTAAAGCATTTCAAGCTCCCTCCCTTCGGGAGGGGTGGGGTGGGTTTTATTCACCATGTTCGTCAACTCAACAAACTCCGTCACGGTGAGCTGCTCCGGCCGGCGGGTCATCATGGGCTGCTCGAAGAAGCCGGGGGGAACGTCGCGGCCGGCCAGGAGCGGACGCAGACTGACGCGGAGCATCTTGCGGCGCTGGTTGAAGACGGTCTTGACGACGCGGCGGAAGAGTTGTTCGTCACAGCCCAGCGAGGTCACGCCGTTGCGCGTCATGCGGATGACGGCGCTCTTGACCTTGGGCGGCGGATTGAAGACATCTTCGTCGACGGTGAAGAGATATTCCACGTTGTACCATGCCTGAATGAGCACGCTCAGTATGCCGTAGGCCTTGCACCCCGGCGCCGAGGCCATGCGCAGGGCGACCTCGCGCTGGATCATGCCCGTACAGCAGGGTATGAGGTCTTTGTTATCTATCATCTTGAAGAATATCTGGGACGAAATGTCGTAGGGGTAGTTGCCCGTCAGGACAAACTGGCCGCCGCCGAAAAGGCTGGTGAGATCCATGCGGAGGAAGTCCTCGCCGATGATATTGTCGCGCAAACGGGGGAAATGCTCGTTGAGATAGATGACCGACTCGCGGTCTATCTCAACCACGCGGACCTCGCGCGGCTTCTCCACGAGATACTGTGTGAGCACTCCCATGCCGGGGCCGACCTCCAGAACGGGCAGGTCGGGACAGGCGTCCACCGTGTCGGCGATGCGGCGAGCTATGTCGAGATCGGTCAGAAAGTGCTGGCCGAGATTCTTTTTGGGTCTGACTTGCTTGATCATAGGGGCAAAGGTACGTAAAAAAAAGCAAATAAGGGCCTTGCGGTCGGGCAAAAGCGATTTTACGGGGACTCGGAGGCGGCAAATCGGACAAATTTGAGTAACTTTGCACGCACGCCGCCGCGGCCGCCCCGCCGGAAACTATCGGACACTACAGGACGCCGCAACGGCACGAACGGACAACAGAAACAACAAAACGATAAAACAGAAACAACAAAACGATATGGAGAAGAAACTGAGACCGGGGTCACTCTGCATACACGCAGGATGGCAGCCGAAGAACGGTGAGCCGATAGAGCTGCCCATCGTACAGAGCACTACTTTCAAGTATGACAACAGCGAAGAGATGGCCATGCTCTTCGACCTGAAGAAGGAAGGATATTTCTATACCCGTCTGCAAAACCCCACCAACGACGCCGTAGCAACCAAGATTGCCACGATGGAGGGAGGTGTGGGGGCCGTGCTGACGTCAAGCGGACAGGCGGCGAACTTCTACGCCGTGTTCAATATCTGTGAGGCCGGCAGCCATATCGTCGCTTCAAGCGAGATATACGGCGGTACGTTCAATCTCTTCGGCGTGACGCTGAAGAAGCTCGGAATCGAATGTACCTTTGTCAGCCCCGAAGCCACGGAGGAAGATATACAGCAGGCGTTCCGCCCGAACACCCGCGCACTGTTCGGAGAGACCATATCCAACCCGGGATGCAAGGTGCTCGACATCGAGAAATTCGCCCGGATAGCCCACCGCAACGGCGTTCCGCTCATCGTCGACAACACGTTCGCCACGCCCGTCAATTGCCGCCCGTTCGAATGGGGAGCCGACATCGTCACCCATTCGACCACGAAATATATGGACGGCCACGCCACTCAGGTGGGCGGATGCGTCGTCGACAGCGGCAACTTCCCGTGGGATGACCATGCGGAGAAGTACCCGGGACTGTGCACACCGGACGAGTCCTACCACGGACTGACATACACCAAGGCCTTCGGACGGATGGGCTATATCACCAAGCTCGTGGCCCAGCTCATGCGCGACCTCGGCTCCATCCCCGCTCCGCAGAACTCGTTCCTGCTCAATCTTGGTCTGGAGACGCTCGCGCTGCGTATGCGTCAGCACTGCGCCAACGCCCAGCGGGTGGCCGAATTCCTCGCCGCCGACAGCCGCGTGGCGTGGGTTCACTACTCGGGACTGCCCACCGACGAGTGCCACGGACTCGCCGCGAAGTATCTGCCGCAGGGCAGCTGCGGCGTGCTTGCCTTCGGACTGAAGGGCGACCGCGACACCGCCATCCGCTTCATGGACTCTCTTGAGATGATCAACATCGTCACCCACGTGGCTGACGTGCGCACCTGTGTGCTCCATCCGGCCAGCCACACCCACCGCCAGCTCTCCGACGAGCAGCTGCGCGAGGCCGGCGTGGCCCCTGACCTCATCCGCCTCTCGGTCGGAATAGAGGACGTTGAGGATATTCTCGACGATATACGGCAGGCGCTGGAGAGGACACAAGAATAAGAAACCCACCCTAACCCTCCCGAAGGGAGGGGGCTGGATATGTCCTGTTGGGAACAAATAAGGTATCAAAAAAACAATGGCACAAAGAGAAATCGCACCTGCAATTCTCTTTGTGCCATTGTTTTTTCTTGCTATGAATACCCCAAACTCATATCATAAGACATATTCAGCTCCCTCCCTTCGGGATGGTTGGGGTGGGTTTTAGGTGGGTTGGGGTGGTTTTGGGGCTCTTTCTATTGGCCTCCTTTATCTCCTTCCACGACGGATGAAGCCCGTCGGTCAGTCCGGAGGACTCATAGTCGAACTCGGCGGCAGCCTTATCATCGCTCGGCCGGAATGGAATGATGGTCTCGTCGGCCTGTTCCACAACAACCGTGGCCACTCCCTGAGACAACATTCCCAATGCCTTTGCGGCGCCCCAGGACAGGTCTATGATGCGGCCGCGGCCGTAGGGACCGCGGTCAGTGACGCGGACGAAGACAATCTTTCCCGTCGACGGATTGGTTACCTTCAGCTTGGTGCCGAACGGATAGGTGCGGTGGGCACAGGTCATGCTGTCATGATGCAGCCTTTCGCCGCTGCTGGTACGCGACCCGGTGGCCCGTTTTGAGTAATAAGAAGCCTTACCCTTCTGCCGTATCTGTGCCGGCAGAAAGGTAAAGCATAATGCTGATATTACTAAAATCAATATCCGTCGCAGGTCCACTATTGTGTCATTGTTTTCATTTTATGGCCATCAGACGATGCCCTGAGCCATCATGGCGTTGGCCACCTTCATGAAGCCGGCGATGTTGGCGCCCTTCACGTAGTCGATGTAGCCGTCAGCCTGCTTGCCGTACTTGACGCACTGCTCATGTATGCTGTGCATGATGTAGTGCAACTTCTCGTCCACCTCAGCCTCGCTCCATGTCAGTCGGATTGCGTTCTGGGTCATCTCAAGTCCTGACGTTGCCACGCCGCCGGCGTTGACAGCCTTGCCCGGTGCGAAGAGCATCTTGGCGGCGATGAACTTCTCGACAGCCTCGGCCGTGCAGCCCATGTTCGAAACCTCGGCGACGCAGAGCGGCTTGTTGGCCAAGAGCATGTCGGCGTCGTCGCCGTTGAGCTCGTTCTGCGTTGCGCAGGGCAGCGCGATGTCGCACTTAACCTCCCATGGCTTCCTGCCGGGAACGAACTGTGAGCCGGGGAACTCGTCCGCGTAGGGCTGGCAAACGTCGTTGCCGCTGGCGCGGAGCTCAAGCATGTAGGCTATCTTCTCGTCGTCGAGACCGGCCGGATCGTAGATATAGCCGTCGGGACCGCTGATGGTTATGACCTTTGCGCCCAGCTCCGTGGCCTTCTTGGCGGCACCCCAGGCAACGTTTCCGAAGCCGCTGATGGCGACGGTCTTGCCCTTTATGTCGATGCCGTGGGTCTGAAGCATCTGGTTCACGAAGTAGAGAGCGCCGAATCCGGTAGCCTCCGGACGTATGCGCGAGCCTCCCCATTCGAGTCCCTTGCCTGTCATCATGCCGCTCCACTCGTGCTTCAGCTTCTTGTACATGCCGAAGAGATAGCCGATTTCGCGTGCGCCGACACCGATGTCGCCGGCGGGAATGTCCTCGTCCGGGCCGATGACGCGGTAGAGCTCGGTCATGAACGACTGGCAGAAGCGCATCACCTCGTTGTCCGAACGGCCGCGGATGGAGAAGTCAGAACCGCCCTTGCCGCCGCCCATAGGCAGTGTGGTGAGCGCGTTCTTGAAGGTCTGCTCAAATCCGAGGAACTTCAGTATGGAGAGATTGACCGACGGGTGGAAACGGAGTCCGCCCTTATACGGGCCTATGGCGCTGTTGAACTGTACGCGATAGCCTATGTTCACATGCACTTCTCCCTTGTCGTCGACCCAAGGCACGCGGAAAGTAAGAATCCGCTCGGGTTCTACGATACGTTCGATTAACTTTGCCTTTTCAAATTCGGGATGCTGGTTGTAGACATCCTTCACCGAAATGAGCACTTCTCTGACTGCCTGCAGATATTCTGCCTCGCCCGGATGCTTCTGCTCCAAGGCCTGCATTATTTTCTCAACTTCCATAGTAAACGTTGTATTAAAAGGTTTTACGATTGTTCTTGTCAATATGTCATTAGGACACTACAAATATACATGAAATCCGGATAACGACCAAGCGAAAACCGGAAAAGTTTTATTTGCGGGGTTACAATTTGTTAAAACCGACGTTTTTCCACCATGGATGCGGTGCCGCCGCTCAGCGTCCGGCAACCTTTTTAACGCTGACTTTGCCGTCAGAAAGTCTCTCCCGCACGATGGAAACCTGCCCCGCAGACGGAGCGACGGTCTCCACGCCGCCTATATTATAATATGTACGCGCGACGGCCGTGGCTCCGGCATATGCGTTTCGGGCAATTCCCGACTCCACGGTCTCATAGTCTGACTTCAGGATTGTGCCGTCGGCGATGCCGTTGAGATAGACTTCCAGATTGGTATATCCGTCCGCCGTCAGCGCCGCACCATCGGAAGCGTCTCCGGGATTGAGCCCTTTCTCGCGTTCGTAGGCGTCGGGCAGTCCGTCGCCGTCGGTGTCCTCAATCAGCCGGTCGCCCTCGCGCAGACCGAGATAGGGCCACATCGTGGTCGTCTTCACCTCTCCCACGCCCGTTCCGGTGGTCTCGTGAAGTGCCTCAAAGGTGTCATGTTCGGCAAGAACGACGTCAGCCGGCGAGTCGATGACGCCCATTCCGCGGCTCAGATTGCCGTTTGCGTCACGTCCGGCGAACTGCGGCTCGACAAGTCCGGCGGCCTCTGAGAGCAGACGGCTGTCCACTTCGTCAATGCGGGGAAGCGTCGCGCCAGCACATCCATGACCGTGAAACAACGTCGGTCCGTCCGTCGGAGTGTCAAGCATTCCCACGACTCTTGCATAGGCCACGGCGGCGTCTTCGGCCACCAGCCCGCTCGTGACAGTCTGCTCTGTGAGTGCATACTTGTCATAATTGGCCTGATTGTTGCCCGCGCCGATGTTCACGGCCTTGTCGGCACTGTTCGTCGTGAATCCGTACCAGTTGTCGGCGTTCACCTTGTCAAGCGTGGCGTCGGTCCAGCAGGAGTTCTTCGCCGTGGCATACTGGCTGCCCTTCTCGAACACGTTGCCCTCGACGAACCACTGGCCGGTGCCCTTCGTGCTGTTGTCACCCTGGAAGAAATAGCGGTTCTTCTGCACGTTCTTCTGCGTGTTGGGTCCCGGACGGAAATAGTTTCCGCGCATGTAGATGCGGTTGTAGCTGTCGCCGCCGTTGATGTCCGTATAACATTCGCCGCCGTAGAGTGAGTTTGACTTTCCCCAGTTGAAGATGACGTTGTTGTAGAACTCCGAATCGACAAACTGGTCGTGGTCTCCGCGGTTCTTGCTCTCCGAGCGCACACCGTTGAAGCGCGGCATGCGGGTGTTGCAGTTGGTGATGAGCGTGTGGTGCATGGAGGTGTGCTCGCCGCCCCACTGCATGGCGTAGGAGCGTGCGCCCTTGGCGTTGCGCGAGTTGTAGAGGCCCTCGCCGATGATACACCACTGTACGGTCGTGCTGTCGCAGTCATACATCGTCATGCACTCTTCCATCGACCACGTCATGGAGCAATGGTCGATGATGACGTTGCGCGTGTTCTCTATGTCAAGCGCGGTACGGCTCTTCGCCGCCAGATCGCCCGCACGGAAGCGCAGGTGACGCAGGATGACATTGGGCTTGCACACATATATATTATAGCCCGCGATGCAGATTCCGCCCCCGGGCGCCGTCTGTCCGGCGATGGTGACATTGGGATGGGCGAATTTGAGCACACTGTTGAGATAGATTGTGCCGCAGGTCTTGAAGAGAATCGTGCGCGGCGTGTCGTCACCCGTACGCAAGGCCCAGCGCAGCGTGCCCTCTACGAGATTGTTGTCCGTGCAGTCGTCGTTGCGCGTCACGTAATACACATTGCCTCCACGGCCTCCCGTGGCATAGCGTCCGAACCCCTCGGCTCCGGGGAAGGCCGGCGTCTTGTCCTGTCCCATGACCGCGGTAGCAGCCGCGGCAGAGAACAGCAAAGCTAAAAGTCTGTTCATCTTGTTATGTAGATTATGTTTATCAGTTATGTCAAAAGGTGGTGCCGGCAAACGGATTGCCGGGTGCAGCCTATTCTATGCAAGGATAGTGCAAGCGAGCGCAATGTGAACTTGTTCACATATTACCGAGTGCTGCCTATTCTATGCAAAGATAATCAAAATAAACAGAAAACGTCATTATAGAAAGAAAATCCGTCAGCTTTTACACCTTTTCCACCGAAGAAGATACCATCGGAGGAGCAAACAAAGCAATAAGACCTACTCCAAAATGAGCACAAGTCCCAGACCGGCATAACATCATGCCTATTCTTCTTCCGCTTTCCATATATCTGCGTCATAAAGAAAGCCGTTCCTTTCAAACACGCGTAGTCCAGCTTCATACCTTTCCCCACAGAGACGAAATGAATGACAGTTTCCTACATCTATATCCCGACAACGCGGCTGGGTTCCGTTCTTCTTATATAATGTACAAATACGGTCGCTGTAGGAATCATTATACTTCATATACCGGCATAAATAACAGTCCTTCTTTATATACCCATCCTGCATAGCTTTAGCTAAAAATACAGGATATTGTTCATAACGGGGCGTTGACGAATATTCATCACGACGATGCTCATTGAATGTTATCTCGTATATGCCCCTACGTACGGTATCATATTGTTTGCATAAAGTCGCACCTATATAGTACTTTAAAGTTGAGGACAAGACAAACTTACATAGCGGTATCCAGATAGAATCATCTTCAATCGGCTTACGTCCCACGATATTATAGAACTTCGTGTATTCATTCTCACAGATATATGGTGTCTCCCGTATCCGGTCAATATCATCTTCCGACTGGATATGAAATTCTATGATACGTATACCTGACTGCTTCTTTCTGTCGTCACATTCATGAGTAACACATATCTCTATGAACAAAGGCGGCTTTCCGTCCTTCTTATTACGACAAAACAAATCCGCCCTGAAATTGTCTCCGCTGCCGTCAGTATATTCCTTCTCTATCTCGCAAGTATCAAACCATTCCTTCAAATCACATGAACACTCCTTCTCTCCACAACATCTTTCATCACTACGTCCTTTAATATCAGCCCTTTCCCATTTGCAATGACCCATACGCGGACATACCGTCCGTGTTCTATACCTCAATTCTATGCTATCCAAGACATTAAACCATTCACAAATCAGAATCTCCGCAATGGTATGCAGATAATTATCATAGGAACATTTCTCCGGATTAGCCTTATGAGCAAAATGCGGACGCCTGAGCTTGCCATACTTCCGTATCATCTCACCATGACAATCCGGACAATAATATTTCCGGCCGACATCATCCTTAACGTCAGAGATACAGACTAAATCATCATTGTCATTAAAGGCATATTGATGAAAACGGTCATTGAGCGTCACTGTCTACATATTTTGGAGACTTTCCATATTTGTTTTCGTCAATGTCACTGTCCATACACATAAAGACAATGAGAACAATCTTGTAGATGCCTATCACGACGAGCCATATCGCATACTTGGCAAGGAGTGCAAAAGCAAGCTCTTCTTCATATCCCCGCATGTTTTCCGCGTTCAGGCTTGTCATCACCAAATCATAAACAAAAGATACACCAAAAGCTATCCGCAAGATGGTATAAATGCCCCACCACCATCCGCTTCGTCCCGTGTCGTGAAGCCGCCGGAACGTCAAAGGGATTGTCGCCAAATCGACAAGGAAACCGATAAACGGAGTCAGAATGACGTTGACCGCTAACAGCAGCACCATCATCCACCAATATTCCGAACGGCGGGCGCGTCCGTTGAACTGAAAAATCTTGCTTGTCGCACTGTTAAATGCCTCTGAAAAACTGAGTGTTGGGGGCTGTTTGATATTCATATCCTGTCCTTTTTATATGTTGTTACAAATCGTCTTTTGCTTGTTCCCTAATGGCATTGCCGTTAATCTTGTCTTTATAAGAAAGCATTACGTAGCATGAAGAGACTCCGTCATGCCCTATCCAAAGCACTATTTCTCCATTTTCAACGGAAAAATGTGTCTCATAAGTGCAATTATCAAGTCCGACATTTAACATCCGTTCCTGATTATCCTGCGGCTTCGTTCCATAAACAGACTGAAAACGCTCAACACACTCTGATGGTTTGCCATACTTTTCTGTAAGCAATTCCTTCAGATATTTATAATCGCCATAAAGATATTCCCACTGCTCCTGCTCAGGAAAAGCGACCGAAATCCTTGAGACCAAATCCTTGCCGTCAAGCGTACTCACATAAATAGTACACTTTTTGAAATCGGCAAAATCACCTTCCAGCACTTCACCGCCGTTCAATGTCTCAACATGCTTGAAACCCTTACGCTTCATCCGTGACACGAACTTATCCAAAGTACCGTCTATCGGCACTCCTTTGAATTTAAGATGAGTGTCATCATTCATCTCCGCGTCATCCTGCTGAATGTCCACGACCTCTTCTTTCGCCACTTCGTCTACCTTTTCGCCCTTTGGATTAAAATTGATACATCCACATAGAGTTACGCAAAAAACGAATGCATATATACCTTTTCTTGTCATATTCTTCACATAATTATATAGTGGGAAACAGCCCCCGCAAAGGAATTTCCGGCCAAAACAGTCTGCGGAAACAACGCCATCCGGAATTCATCCGGACAAGCCTGCGGACCTCCGTGTGCCGCCGGAACTTTACTGACACACCTTCGGTCACTGTCATGTCACACCAACGACAGGCACTTACGACAGTTTTCAGGAGTCAAAATTACATTTTTTATTTCAAAACCAAACATAAATTCATGAAAAATCAGCACATAAATCAATCTTTAATATTGATTCCGGCATACCCCGT
Source organism: uncultured Prevotella sp. (assembly GCA_900553965.1). Lineage (GTDB taxonomy): Bacteria > Bacteroidota > Bacteroidia > Bacteroidales > Bacteroidaceae > Prevotella. The sequence goes on along the minus strand of USFX01000057.1, from coordinate 271 downwards.
CCTACGTTTCCTCCGTCCGTAGGGGCATAATCTTGTTTTTGCCCGCAAACGATATTATCGTTTTCACCATTCATCTTGCGGACAAAAACAAGATTATGTCCCTACCTTAAGCTTGCGCTTTTAAAAAGAATACGATGAAACTATTTGGGATAACCAACCCGTTTCTTTACCCGGCAGATGAAGACAGCACGGGCGGCGGGCTGTGGGCGTGTAGTGATAATATCACGGAATTTAACACTTCAGAATTTTAATTCTGGAGAGCGGCAAAGCC
>USFX01000056.1 GCA_900553965.1 uncultured Prevotella sp. | reverse complement strand
ATGCGTATCTCGTTGCCAAGCTGTCCGTTGGCTCCGGTAACTAATATGTTCATAACTGTCTATTTTGTGTCTGCATATAAATCAACATTGATATCAAAAGGAGAATCGAATTCTCGGAGCAACGCATGTCTCGTATCCTTATCCGAGAGCAGCGCACTTTCTGTTGGGATTTTCCAGTCTATGCCCAAAGAATCATCCTTGATGGATATACCGCCATCTGCTTCCGGCGCATAAAAATTATCGCACTTATACTGAAAGACGGCCGTTTCGCTCAACACTGCAAAACCATGAGCAAAGCCACGCGGGACAAAGAACTGACGGTGGTTGTCCTCCGTCAACTCTACGGCGACATGACGGCCATAAGTCGAGGAACCCTTGCGGATATCCACCGCCACGTCAAGCACGGCACCCTTGACACAACGCACGAGCTTGCTCTGGGTGAAAGGAGGGCGCTGGAAATGAAGACCGCGCATCACACCATAGCTTGACATGCTCTCATTGTCCTGAACGAAATTTATCCTGCGGACCTTTTCGTCAAACTCACGTTGGGAAAAACTCTCAAAGAAATAGCCGCGCTCATCCCTGAACACACGCGGTTCTATTATCACTACGCCATCAATGGCGGTTTTTATCACGTTCATACTTGAAAACCAAATATCTATCAGTCTAAATTTTCCTTGCCCGTACGCTCCACCTCATCTATCACCTTCAACAGATACTGTCCGTATTGGTTCTTGAGCATCGGCCGGGCGACCTCACGCAGCTTGTCTGCCGTTATCCAGCCCTTGCGGAAGGCAATGCCCTCAAGACAGGCCACTTTCAGACCCTGACGCTTTTCTATCACCTCTATATATGTAGAGGCTTCAGCAAGGGAGTCATGGGTGCCGGTGTCAAGCCATGCAAATCCGCGGCCCAACGTCTGCACCTTCAGCTCGCCGTCATCAAGGAAACGCTGGTTGACTGTCGTTATCTCCAGTTCGCCACGTGCTGACGGTTTGATGTTCTTTGCAACTCCGACAACCTTATTAGGATAAAAATAAAGGCCGACCACCGCATAGTTTGATTTGGGATGTTCCGGCTTTTCCTCTATGCTCAGGCAATTGCCATCGCCATCAAAATCGGCTACGCCATAACGTTCTGGGTCGCTGACCCAATAGCCGAATACGGTGGCTTTCCTCTCCTCCTCCGCCGTACGGACAGCCTCACGCAACATCCGGCTTAAACCTGCGCCATGGAAGATGTTGTCACCAAGAACAAGGCACACACTATCATCTCCGATGAACTTCTCACCTATGATAAACGCCTGAGCCAGTCCGTCGGGTGACGGCTGCTCAGCGTACTCAAACTTAACGCCGAAGTCACTGCCGTCACCAAGCAGACGACGGAATCCGGGAAGGTCATGAGGAGTGGAAATAATAAGTATTTCACGGATGCCGGCAAGCATCAGAACCGAAATCGGATAATAAATCATCGGTTTGTCGAAAATGGGCAGCATCTGTTTGCTAACACCTTTCGTAATGGGGTACAGACGGGTGCCTGAACCACCGGCCAGAACTATTCCTTTCATTGACATTATTTATTATTAGTAAGAATTCTAATCAATAGATTTCACAAGTCTTTTACTGTCTCAAAAGACACAAGGTTAAATGTCACCCATATACGAGCAACATATATCAATCTTGATTGACACTTATAAAATAGAGTGTGTTTGATATATTATAATACTGAAATATCCCCTACTCCACCAGTTCCAGCAACTCCAGCGGCACCTCGGTTTTGGCGCAGCCGAGGAAGTCGATGTTAAGGACAATGCTGGTCTTGTTGCCCGGTTCGCGCAGGACGTTGCCCTCAAGGCCGATGAGGCGGCCGCCTTTGACGCGGACTTTCGCTCCGACACGCAGACGGGAGGAGTCGATGGTCACGGGCATTTCGGCGTCACCAACCATGCGCTGGAAAGAGAGCATCTGAGAGGATGGTATCATGGCGAAATCGGGTTTGCCGAATTGGTTCAGGCGTGCTCTGTCCATCACGAAATGGAGGATGAAGGGGGCGTTGCAGGAGATGGTATAACGCACTTCTTTTGAGCAACGGATGAAGAGATAGCAGGGGCAAAGGACCCGGTCAACCCATTTGCGCTTGCCGGTGCTGGGCCACTCGTGGAGTTCACGCTGATAGGGCACGTAGGTGTCGAAGTCCACAGAGGTGTCGTTCTTGAACAGCTCTATGAGCTTTTTCTCGCATGCACGCTCAGTGTTCGGAGTAACTACTGCAATATACCAACATGTTTCCTGCATGAAGCGAATGGGGAATTAGCCGTGTTTGTTATTCCTGTTTTTTAAAAGAAGGATGTAACGATTTGACGAAAGATGTAACGGTCTTTTATGAAAGATACGCTGATCTTTTATAAAGATGTACCTGTCTTTTATGAAAGATACGCTGGTCTTTTATGAAAGAGGAACCATGTTTACGAAAAACGTATCGTCTGCATGAAAGATTAAAGATGTATGCTTTGACGAAAGATGCACCGGTCTTTTATGAGAAAGTAGTGCTTTTATGATTTACGCAATGCCTACGGCGTCGGCAAGTTTTTGCAACCTGTCGGTATAAGAGAGTTTCCACCAATAGGATTTAGCGAGAGCTATATCTTTCACTGTAATTATTATTACATCGTTCAGTCACACTCTTGGTAAGAGTGCGTACTTTTGGTTAAGTATCTATTTATCAATAATATAGTGATATATGAATGGTGTCTTTCACAAAACAATCGCAGTTGATTTGAATGGATTATTTTTGGAATTTGAAGAAGTTTTCTTTAATAAATAACAAAGAATCAAAATTTAATCGTAACTTTGCAACCGCAGTACGCACTCTTACCAAGAGTGATACAACTTCCGGAACCTTTTTCTTTAATTACACAGACAATGTACAGACCGGATTTCGGCACAGCCTCATCCGTTCTCTGCTTTAGAGCGACATTGCTGCAAGACGAAAGTAAAATGAGTCATATTACCGGGTAAAATGACTCATTTTGGTCGGTAATATAACTCATTTTACTTTCCAATATGAGTCATTTTGAAAAACGATATAGGGTATATCGGAAAGCAATATAGGCTATATTGAAAAGTAAAACAGGCTATATTGGTCGGTAATATAACCTGTTTTACCAACCAATATAGCCTGTTTACTTTACAGAATCGGCCGTCCTGATCGACAGGACCGTATATCCAATCCTACTGAGCCGAGTGTCCTGCCTCACCTGACGACATGCCCTGCTCGGCAGAACCGTCCGTTCAGCGATGCCGTCACTTCATATCACGAGGCTTGCTCCATAGACAAGCAGGACGTAGCGGAGGAACTTTCCGATGGAGATACTGATGATTGAAATCGGCATGTTGGCCCGCATAAGGCCAAGCGCGATTGTGATGGCGCTGCCGAGAATCGGCAGGAAGGCGAAAAAACCCATCCATGCGCCGTGACCGGCCATGAAACGCTCGGCTTTGGCGAGGCTCTCACGGCTGACGTGAAGGTAGCGCTCTATCCACTCCATGCGCCCCATGCGTCCTATGCCGTAGTTGACCATGCCGCCGGCGACATTGCCCACGGTGCCGTAGATGATGAGCCCCCACGGGTCAAGACCGGCTGCCTGAAGGGCGACCATGACGGCCTCGCTGCTGAAAGGAAGGAAGCTGCCGGCAAGAAACGCGGAAAGGAACATCCCGACGTAACCGTAATTTATCAGAAAATCAACGATAATGTCCATAATCTATAACCGTAGCCTATGATAAAATCAACAATAATGTCCATAATCAATAACCGCAATTTATAACAATACGGACGATGACGCCCACAGATTATATGCCGTCAGCATCAGTGCCGACAGGGTGATGACACCGAAAGCGATGTTGGTCACACGGGTGCGGGTCAGCGCGATGAAATGGGCGATGAGCGGGCTGGTGTTGATGATCATCATGCGCAGGAGGAAATCGTAATGCTGCGGCATGACGACAAGGAGGGCGGCCGACAGCAGGTTCATCGTGATGAAAAACTGATAGAGCATGCGGATGCGTATCTTGTCGTTGTAGCTCGTGCGCAGATAGTGGACGATGCCCGTAAGACCGATGATGAGGATATAGACAAAGGACAGGGCGTGTTTCAGGGTCAGATGACCGTAGTCCGGCGGCAGGGTCACTTCGGCCAGACGGGCGAAATGGGTCATGGGCAGGGGGAAATCCTCTTGATAGATGAACCACACGGCGGCAAACCAGTAAGGGGTGAGCAGTCCGAACACGGAGGCGAAGAAGTTGCGCCAGCTCGGAGCCTGAAGGCAGAAAATGGAGAGCAGCCACAGGGCGGGAACGAAATAGAGGGTTTCAGGATATGCCATGGCGCCAAGGCCGATGAAGAGGTAGGCGTAGAAGGTGCGCCCCATGGCTGCGCGGTCCTGATAGGTCCGGAAAAGAAGGAGATAGGACGCGAGAACACACATCGCTGCCACTGCCTGGCTGACGGAGGCGAACATGAAAGCGACGGACGACGACAGGACGATGAACGCGCAGGAGACCATCCGGCTGTAGATCCGGATGAGGGCGTTGCTGTTGTTGAGCTCCATCATGAGGTAGGTGGAGGCCACGAAACAAGCGAACTGAACCCACCACTGTTCACCGGGAAGACCTGCCGCACACCATACGGCGGCTCCATAGACGGCTATCACGGGAAGCGTGAAGCGGCTTTCGGATATTCTGTTCTGTATTCTCTTCATTCAATGATGAATATGAATGAGGGTGTTGCTGAAGCCACTGTAGGGACATCGCCTTGTCTTTGTCCGCAAACAAACGTTGATTAAATATGCTACAAGCGGACAAAGACAAGACTATGTCCCTACAGTGTGCTTCTACAAGACTCTCATTTACAGGTCTGCGCCGATGTCGCGGCGGAAGTATTTGTCTTTGAATTCAATCTTCTGAGCCTCCTCAAACGACTTCTGAAGAGCCTCGGCCTTATCCTTGCCGTAGGAGCTTACGGCGATGACGCGGCCTCCGGCGGTCACTACACTGCCGTCCTTCAGGGCCGTTCCGGCGTGGAAGACGATGCTTCCGTCGACACGGTCGATGCCCGTGATGGCGTAGCCCTTCTTGTATTCCTGCGGATAGCCGCCGCTGACAAGCATCACGCAGACTGCGGCACGCTCGTCAAACTCAATCTGACGCTCGTCGAGATTGCCCTCGGCGACGCCTTCGAAGAGATCGACAATGTCACTCTTCAGACGCAGCATGACGCTCTCAGTCTCGGGGTCGCCCATGCGACAGTTATATTCGATGACCATCGGCTCGCCGCAGACATTGATAAGACCGAAGAAGATGAATCCCTTATAGTCGATTCCCTCGGCTGCCAGACCGTCGACGGTGGGACGGATGATGCGGTCCTCGACCTTCTTCATCCACTCCTTGGTGGCAAAGGGGACGGGCGTGACGCTGCCCATACCGCCGGTGTTCAGTCCGGTGTCGCCCTCGCCGATGCGCTTGTAGTCCTTGGCCTCGGGCAGAATCTTATAGTTCTTGCCGTCTGTGAGGACGAAAACCGAGCACTCGATGCCGCTGAGGAACTCCTCGATGACGACCTGTGCCGATGCCGTTCCGAACATACCGCCGAGCATCTCGCGCAGTTCGGCCTTTGCCTCGTCGAGCGTCGGCAGGATGAGAACGCCCTTTCCGGCGCACAGTCCGTCGGCCTTGAGGACGTAGGGAGCACTGAGTGTCTCCAGGAAAGCGAGTCCCTCTTCGAGCGTCGTGCCGTCGAAGGTTCTGTATTTAGCTGTCGGAATGTTGTGACGCTGCATGAATCCCTTTGCAAAATCCTTGCTGCCTTCGAGCACTGCGCCGGCCTTTGACGGTCCGATGACGGGAATGTCCCGTGTGCGGGCGTCAGCCTTGAAGTCGTCGTAGATGCCTTTCACCAACGGATCTTCCGGTCCTACGACCACCATCGTGACTCCGTTGGCCACGATGAACTCCTTCAGAGCTTCAAAATCATCGGCCTTTATGGCCACGTTCTCGCCGCAGCCGGACGTGCCAGCATTGCCGGGAGCGATGAACAGCTTTTCCACCTTGGGGCTCTGGGCTATCTTCCATGCAAGGGCGTGCTCGCGGCCGCCGCTTCCTAACAGTAATATCTTCATAGTCTATATGCTTTTTTGTTTATTCGTTCATTCGTAAAAAATATCCCGTTCACTTGAGATAGTCTTCAAAATATTGCGTGATGCGCTCGTGGAGATGGACGCTCTTGTGGCCCATCATGTTGTGGCCTTCGCCCGGATAGACGAAGAAGTCGGGCTGGGTGCCGGCCTCCGTACAGGCGTCGAGGAACTGAAGGGCATGCTGCGGCACCACCGTGGGGTCGTTCATACCTATTATTATCTGGAGCTTTCCCTTCAGATCCTTCGCTTTCCGCAGCAGGCTTGTCTGCTCGTAGCCCTCCGGATTGGTCTCGGGAGTGTCCATATAGCGCTCTCCGTACATCACTTCATACCACTTCCAGTCTATCACCGGACCGCCGGCGACGCCAACCTTGAAGACATCCGGATAGTTGGTCATCAGCGAGATGGTCATAAATCCACCGTAGCTCCATCCGTGAACGCCCATGCGGTCGGCGTCGACGTAAGGCAACGACTTCAGAAACTCCACTCCCTTCATCTGGTCTTTCATCTCTTCCTGACCCAGACGACGGAATGTGGCCTGCTCAAAGGCGGTGCCGCGGTTCTCGCTTCCGCGGTTGTCAAGAATGAAAAGAAGGTAGCCTTTCTGTGCCATGTAGGTCTCCCACGAACGGCTTGACCAATGCCAACGGGCATCGACGTTGTGAGCATGGGGACCGCCGTAGACATAGACGACGGTGGGATATTTCTTGGAAGGGTCAAAATCAACCGGTTTGACCATGCGCCAATAGAGGTCGGTCACGCCGTCGGCGGCCTTGATTGTGCCGGTGGAATATTCCGGAACGGCGTAACCCTGCCACGGATCGGTGGCGGAGAATATCGTGTTGCGGCCTGACTTGCCGTTGGCGGCACGTCCCGCGAGACTGATGACGTCGATATTGCGCGGCACGTCCGGCTCGCTGTATTTGTCGTAGAGCACCGCTCCCGACGGCGACAGCTCGCCGTAATGGACTCCGCGGCCGTTGTCTAACGCCGTGCGGCGACCGTTCGGGATGCTGACAGCATAGAAATTGCTCTGCAGCGGGCTCTTCTCCGTCGACAGGATGACGGCGCGGCGGCCCTTGCGGTCAAATCCCGCAAGCTCCTGAACAACCCATCGGCCGGACGTCAGCTGTGTCGTCTTGAAGTATTCGGTGTAACGGCTGCCCGTGTCGGCGCCCTGCGGAACATGCACATCGGGATAGACGGCCTTTTTCAGGTCCACCAGATAGAGATGGTTGAAGCCGTCCCGCTGGCTCTGCATGATGAACTTGCTGTTGTCCCACGGCAGGAATACTATGGGATGGAGCGGCTCGACGTATTTGTCGTTGGCCTCACGGTATATCGTCTGACGACGCTCGCCGGTCACACCGTCATATTCCACCAGCTCGCAGTCGTTCTGGTCACGGTTCAGCTCGAACATATATATCGTCTTGCCATCGGGTCCCCACGCTATGTTGGTGAAGTAGCGGTCGGTCGGATCGCCCGTATTGAGATAGACGGTGCGGCCTGTTGCCATGTCGTAGACGCCCACCGTAACCTTGTGACTCGTCATTCCGGCCATGGGATATTTGTCCGGTTCCTCCTCGGCAATGCGTGTGAAGGTGTTCACCTGCGGATAGTCGGTGACCATCGACTGGTCCATCCGGTAGAAGGCGAGGCGGCTTCCGTCGCCATTCCAGAACGTTCCGCTCATTATACCAAACTCGTTGCGATGGACAGCCTGACCGTAGACAATATCCCGGCTGCCGTCCGTGGTCAGCTGCGAGGTCTTTCCGTCGGCACCGGTGACGCAGAGCTGGTCGTTCCGGACAAACGCAACGGCGCGCGAACGGGTGTTCCAGTCACTGTTGGTCTCGCCATCACATGTCTGTCTCCATACCACCCGGCCTGACTGCCAGTCGTAAAGGATGCGCTCCTTTGTGTTTCGGAGCAGAACCATCGTGCTGTCGAGATAAGGGAAGGACGCGCCCATCGCAGAGCGCATCTTGCTCTCCGTCGTACCGCCGTCAAGCGAAGCCAGCGCCTCATTGACCTTGTCGAGCGTCCCGACGGCCTTCTTCTCGCCCGTCCGCATGTCAACCGTGCCCCACTCCTCGGCGTCCTGATACATCAGACGATCGCCCCACCACGTCAGATACATGTTTGCGGGCGTCATCTGGCGATAGTTCGTACCGCCGAAGTTGAGGTCTTCAAGTGTGAACTGCTTCAGTTGCTGTGCCATGATAGCCGGTGTATGAGCTGCGGAGAACAGTAATGAGAGCACCAATATGCCGTTCTTAATCTTCATTGTCGTAGTCGTTAAAATGGTTTCCCGCGTCGCGGCGGTCGCGGCCCGTCCTCTTTCCTCCACGGTCAGAGCCTTTGCGGTTACGGTCGAAGCCCTTGCCGCTGCGGTCGAAACGCTCGTGTCCGCCACGGTTTGTGCCGCCACGGTCGAAGTCCTTGCGGTCACGGTCACCTCCACGGCGGTCGCGGTCAAACTTCTTTCCGTCGCGGTCGTCACGCTTGCGGTCGCGTCCGCCGTTGCGCTCACGGCCCGACATACGGTCGTCACGGCCGTCGGAGATACGGCGGCGCTCACGTCCGAGAATGCTGTCGAGGTCGCGGTGGTGGAACTTGAACGAGCGGATGTCGCCTTCTTCGTTGTCATCACGGCTGTCATCGGCTGCCGTCATGCGCTTCTTGAACTCGCGCTCTTTCTTAAATTTCTTCTCGGCCATCTGCTTCTTCTCGTCCTCTGTCTTGACGATGCCTCCATCACCGCGGAAGTCTTTCAGCTTTCCGTCGAATATCTGATACTTCCGGAACTCACACTCCAGCGAGCCGTTGTAGACCGGAATCTTCAAAGAGGGCTTCAGTCCTATCTGGTCGAAACACTCCTCGCGGTAGCTCAAGATCCAAGCGTCGTTGTTGAGGAACTGATGCTTCAGACGTTCGCCGATCATGCGGTATGTCCCCAGCAGGTCTGGCGTGCTGATACGCTCTCCATACGGAGGGTTGGTCACGATGATGCTCTTTTCCGCCGGCTGCGTGAAATCCTTGAAGTCGGCCTCCGTGACAGTGATGTCGGAGGTCAGACCGGCAGCCTTGACGTTCAGGCGGGCCGTATTGACGGCCTTGATGTCGACGTCATAGCCGTATATTTTATGGTCGAACTCGCGCTCCTTGGAGTCGTCATTGTAGATGTTGTCGAACAAATCCTTATCGAAGTCGGCCCATTTCTCAAAGGCATACTCCTTGCGGAACAGTCCCGGTGCCATGTTGCGGGCGATGAGCGCGGCCTCGATGAGCAGCGTTCCCGAGCCACACATAGGGTCAATGAAGTCTGTTTCGCCGTGCCAGCCCGTCATGAGAATCATACCGGCGGCCAAAACCTCGTTCAGCGGAGCCTCAACGCTCTCCTGACGATAGCCGCGACGGTGGAGACTCTCACCGCTTGAGTCCAGCGACAACGTGCACTGGTCCTCGGCGATGTGCATATTGAGTCGTATGTCGGGGTTGGCCACGCTGATGTTCGGACGCTTGCCCGTCTTCTCGCGGAACTGGTCGACGATGGCGTCCTTGACCTTATAGGAGACAAACTTGGAGTGGCGGAACTCCTCGGAGAACACGACCGAGTCGACGGCGAACGTCTTTTCGAGACCGATATACTGTGTCCAGTCTATCTTCTTCACCTCTTCATAGACATCGTCGGCCGACTTAGCCTTGAAGTGAGCGATGGGTTTTAGGATTCTGATGGCCGTATGCAACTGAAAATTCGCACGATACATCATCTCCTTGTTACCCGTGAAAGACACCATCCGGCGTCCAATCTGCACATTGTCCGCACCCAGTTCTGTCAATTCCTTCGCCAGCACGGGTTCCAGCCCCATGAACGTTTTGGCGATAAGTTCAAATTCTTGTTCCATTTGTTTTGTTGAGATTGGCCATCCGCAGTCCTTCCCCGCCATCACCGCCGCCTATATATAATTAATGTGTAGCGGCCATATTCCTCCGGTTGCCGGTCCTTCCGTTACCGTGGCTATACGTGCGGGAGCGACGAACGGCTGTTCGTTCTATTCTTTTTTATACTTTTTCGTTTCCGGTTCCATGTCCTCCGTGACCCAGATATTGGCCCCGACAACTGAGTCGTGACCGATGGTTATGCGTCCGAGGATAGTTGCATTTGAATAGACAATGACGCCGTCCTCCAGAATGGGATGGCGGTCGATGCCCTTGATGGGGTTGCCGGCGTCATCGAGCGGGAAGCTCTTCGCACCGAGCGTGACGCCCTGATAGAGCTTGACATGATTGCCGATGATACACGTTGCCCCGATGACCACACCCGTGCCGTGGTCGATGGTGAAATGATGGCCGATGCGCGCTCCCGGATGGATGTCTATGCCGGTCTCCGAATGGGCCATTTCAGTCATCATCCGCGGTATGAGCGGCACCCCGAGCACAAACAGTTCGTGAGCCAGACGGTAGTTGACCAGCGCCCGGATGACGGGATAGCACGAGATTATCTCGCCGTAGCTCGTCGCCGCTGGGTCTCCGCAATAGGCGGCCTCCACGTCCGTGGCCAGCGTGCGGCGTATCTGCGGCAGACGGCAGACCAGTTGTGTAGCTATGTCCGTCGCCCGTCCGCGGCAGCCTTCGCCACAACCGTCACTGCCGCCCGTGCACGAAAAGCACAGACCGGCCATAACCTGCTCCGACAGCAGATTGTGGAACCGTTCGACGTTGACACCAATATGATAACGGATTGTGCTCATATTGACAGACGACCGGCCGAAATATCCGGGGAAAAGAATGCCGCGGGCCAATTCGATTATTTCTTCCAGCGCCCTTGCCGAGGGCAACGGATTGCCGTCGCGATGCTGATGGAACAGTCCCTTCAGAGATTCCACGGCCGACAGCTCGTCCACTGTCTTGGCCAGTATATGAGTGAAATCAAGATTACTCATCTGTCGTTGTGTCAATATTTTGCGTCTGCAAAGATAGTGCAAACCGCCCAAACGACAAAGGATAATGCCGATTTTTTTGCGTTGACGGAGGAATGGAGAGGGAAAATGCAGAGTCAATCGGCAAGTGAGACATTACAAAATAGTTAAGAAGAAAGGCCTTTATAATTTGGCATAAGATGACATTTGTTCATAACCGCAGTATTTTTGTTTGGAAATCACGCGTTTTTTATTATTATTTCAATCATCCTTTCAATAATCCGTCCATCCCCAACAACACATATCCTCTGTCCACCACAGCCCGAGAAGTCTGTATGTAATCCTTTTTCCGAATTTAACCATCACGAGAGCAGGGACTTTTCAAAAAAATGCGGAGGCAGGCGCAAATATTCAAATCTCGCGCGTATCAAATTTTAGGGCTCTCCGCGACGATTATTCCACATATTTTCTAAGTCACTTATATACAGTTACTTACAAATAGCGACAACTTCGTCGTTTTCCGACGCGGGCGCGATGGTTTTGCCGTAAGGGCCTCCCGGGGTTGCAACGGGGCCGCCGTTGCAACGCAACAAGGCCGTTGTCGCATCCTCGGGAGGCCCCCGCGGCAGAAAAATGGTAGCTTTTCAGGACAAAAGCGGGAAGCAGAAAACGACGGATATTCTCAAAAGAAAAACGCCGGAAGGGTCTCCCGGCGTTGAAATAGCGTGAAAAGTTGTCTGAAGTTTGCGTAGAGTGGAGCGGAAAACGCCCCGAACGGGCTTAAAACGGCCCCGAAATGAGCTAAAACGGAAGTTTTCGTCGCATCTGTTTTGTAAGAATATCTTCTTGTCGTTCAGCCCCGCTTCCCCTCCAGCGACATAATCTTTATGGGGCATGCCACGGCGCACTTGCCGCATTTTATGCAGTCAGGGTGTAGGAAACCCTCCTCCTGTCCGCGGCTGTCGTAGGGTGTGAGTTGCATCGGGCAGACGCGGGCACAGCTCTTACACTTCATCTGACACGTCGCGCTGACCGTTATCCGCCGGTAGTTCTCGGGCAGACGGCCGCTCCGCGGCGTCACCCACGACGACAGCGTGCCCATCGGACAGAACGAGCACCACGTGCGCGGGGCATAGATGAACGACAGCGTGACGCCGACGATGGTCGTCACGAGGATGATGTTCCAGAAGACCTTGCCCATGGCCGACCAGTCGCCCCATGCGAAATACATCTGAAGGCCGAACATCGTGAAGATGAACATCACCATGAACAGCCGGAAACCGAACGTCCGGACGAACGCCGGTATCGGCTTGTGCGGTGAGTAGCGTGAGAGCAGACGGTCGTAGAGGCTGCCCCGCGGACACGCGTGTCCGCACCACCAGCGGCCCCGGCGCACGGCAAACGCGACGGGAGCGATCATGCAGATGAGGGCAAGCCAGCCGATGATGGGATAGAAATATCCCACGATGAGATAAGCGATGAGAATCCAGTAGAGCGGCAGCCCCTTGGTTTCGAGGTGACGGTGAAATTGTTTCTTTGCCATATTCTTTTTTATTGATATCTGTAAGTTTGGACCATTGCGGTTTGTCCATCCAACCGAAACGCAAAGGCCGCAAAGACGCAAAGGCTTATCGGTATAGAACAGACTATACGAGTGGGGCTTTGCGGCTTTGCGACCTTTGCGTTTCGGGTGTATGGACAGATATTGTTCACTTGCTTTTAAAAAAAGAAAGGGCCACGGATACAATCAAGACATTGTTGTCTCCGCGTCTCCGTGTCCCTTATAGGATTGATTTCCGGACGGTCTGCGTCACCGGAGGCTTACTGAACGTTGTCAATCACGGCGGCAATGTCGCTGAAGATGCGGTCCAGCTCGCCGTGGCCGTTGATGTGATGATGGGTTCCGTCGGCCTTATACCAGTCGATGAGCGGTGCCGTCTGGTTGTGGTAGACGCCGAGGCGTTTTCTGATGGTCTCCTCGTTGTCGTCCGAGCGGCCGCTCTCCTTGCCGCGGTTGATGAGGCGCGTCATGAGCTCGTCCTCCGGAACGTCCAGCTCAATCATGGCCGCAATCTTGTGGCCGCGCTTGGCGAGCATCGCCTTGAGGGCGTCGGCCTGCGGAATCGTGCGGGGAAAGCCGTCGAAGATGACGCCTTCGTGGTCCGGGCCGAAGCTGTCGTAGACGCCGGCGAGGATGTCAATCATCAGCCCGTCGGGTATCAGCTGGCCTTTGTCAATGAACGAGGCGGCTGTCTTTCCGAGCTCCGTTCCCTTCTTAATCTCGCTGCGGAGCACGTCGCCGGTCGAGATATGGCCGAGTCCGTACTTCTTGATAATCAGTTCACTTTGTGTTCCCTTTCCTGAACCGGGAGCACCGAATATCACAATATTCTTCATCTCCGTATATCTGTTTTACCTTAATTATGTTCCATTGAAGTGTCTGCCCTCACGTCGGGCCGGTCCCCTCGGGTCATTCCTTCAGGGTGTAGATGTCGCGCAGGTTGCGTCCCTGCTGGTCGTAGTCAAGTCCGTAGCCGAGAATGAAATCGTTGGGAATGCTGAACGCCACATATTTTATGTCG
>USFX01000055.1 GCA_900553965.1 uncultured Prevotella sp. | reverse complement strand
ATCGTGTGGAACCAGAGACCGCGGTGGGTGCCAATCTTGCGTCCCGTCTCCAGCTTGAACTCAACAAGAGAGTGGTCTGTGGTGCGCGCCATGACATGGAAGTGGGTCACGGCATACTTGCCGCCATTGTCCACAGGCGACGAATAGGTGATGTAAGCCTTGTTGTCCTTCAGCCAGTTGGCCACGGTTCCGCCCTCCTGCTCCATCTCGCCGCTCACTACGGCCACGTAACGGCGGTCATAGACGATGTCGTGCCAGTTGTGTTCAAGAATCTGTTCCGTCTCTATGTCCTTCGCATAGACCATCAGTCCGCTCGTGTCGCGGTCCAGACGATGGACCACATGCGCCCTGCATTTCTGGCGCGACTTATGGAAATAGTCGTCGAGAACAGCCTTGACATTGAGTGACGAGTGGCCGGCAGCCATTGAAAGGATGCCGACGCTCTTCTCCACAACAACCAGCCAGCGGTCCTCATAGACTATCTTCACATAGCGGCTCTTGAAACCTTGTTGGTTTCTCTTGGTCTTGCTGACAGCCACTTTCATGCCCGGCGTGAGCTGGAAGTCAAACTGAGTGACGCATTTCCCGTTCACCTTGATGCCACGTCCCTGAAGCGTGGCCTTTATCTTCGACCGGCTTTCCTTGACATTGGCAAGGAGATATTCCAGCAACGGCGCACTCTCCGTGACCGTCAGGTGGTCATAGTCACTCTCGCTGCCATGTCCTGTATTATATCTCATAATCTCTCTTTTGTTCAAATTCGGGTGCAAAGATAGTGCAAAAATCTGAAAAGGAGGAGGTTTTTAGGAGTTAAAGGAGTTAAAGGGAGCGATAATTCCCTTTAACTCCTTTAACTCCTAAAATAGCATTCCTTGCTATTTCTTGTCATAAACGAACGCTTTCCTTGTGAACGCGATATGCGCCGGTACGTCGCCCGTGCGCACATCCCACTTCCGCCGGCCATCGGACGAGAAACAATAGAGCGTGCCCGGCGAGACATAGTCGCCGGCATCGGTCACATAAAACTCCTTCGTGTCGGGATTGACGGCAATGCCATACGGCATCTTTATCCGACTGTCCGTTCCGTCAGTAATGAAATTGCGTGTCTCTACCTGCCGCGTCTTCGTGTTGATGACGGCGTATGTCACGGTGGTTGCACCCGTCAGATAACTGAATTCCGTTCCGCAGGCATACAATCTGTCGCCGCTGACAGTCATATCGGATACCGGCACGTCCATCTCGGCACAGACACGGTCCGTCTGCGGGTCGATGACGAAAGTCTTCGACGGCGTGCCGTAATAGTCGCCGCGCGACGAAACCCATATGAAACCGTCGCTGTCGAGTTCCATGCGATGGAGGTTTTCATATACGTCGATGGACTTGACGACCTTGAACGTAGCGAGGTCGATGACCGAAACCGTGCGGTCGTAGTCCGGGACGCGATAGCCGCCGGAGTTGGCGACGTAGAGCTTGCCGTTGGAGACAACCATCTCTTCCGGCTGATAGCCGACGGTACACTCGGCAACGACCTTCTGCGTCCGGACATCAATCTTGGCCACGTAGCCCAGACGGGCGTTGGGATCAACCTGCACCGGCCCGGCATAGCTGCTGACGTAGGCATAGTCGCCGCAGAAAGTGATGTAACGGCAGTTCGGTATGCTTATCTGCGTTATGTGGCGTGCTGTCTCCACGTCCATGATCTCGACGATATGGGAACAGTTGACCACGGCCCACAACTTGCCGTCATACACCTGCAGGTCGTTGCCGACGTCGCCCAGCTCCTTGACCACGCCGGGATTGGCCTCGGCGTAGATGTTGCGGACGTACGTTCCCGTAGCCGCATCAAAATAGTCGAGCGTGCATTTGTTCGAGCCCATGTTTCCCTCGTTAAGCAGGAAGAAGCCCTTGACGGGTTCCTCGTTGCCTTCCGACGGTGGAACGACATCGCCGCCGTCTGTCACTTTTTCTTCCTCCGACCCGACGATGTCCTCATCGTCCGTGCGGCAGGAATTCAGCATGACTACGGTCATGGCCAATATGATGGCCGTCATTATTCTCATTGTCTTCATATCGTTTGCTGTTTATTTCATATCATCACGTTCAGCTTCACCTTGAAGTTCGTTCCCGGCATCGGATAACACTGCACGACCTCATACTGCTGGTTGAACACGTTGTTCAGTTCTCCCGTCAGCCTCATCCCGACACGACCGATACGCAGTTCCTTGGAAAGCGAAAGGTCGCTCGTGTACCACGGTTTCGAGTAGTTTTCCGGTATGTTGGCACTCGCCTCATAGCGTTCGCCGGTATAGATGAAACTGTAGTTTGCCGTCCATCCGCGCCATGACGCCGTCACGATGGCCGAACCGCTGTGCCACGGGATGTAAGGCAGCTGCCCGCCGTAGAAGCGGCTTGTGCGGTCGGTGTGGTCCAAGGCCTCGTTGTACGTATATGTCACGTGGGTTCCTACGTCCACCTGCCCCACCCTCCACCGGGCTTTCACCGATACGTCAAGTCCGTAGATGTCACACAGCCCGAAGTTCATCATCGTCCAGCGAAACTGATTAGACGTCGGCATGGCCACGATCTTGTCCTCCACCTTATTATAATAGCCGTCTGCCTGCAGCTCCACGCTCTGCAACATGGCACGACCGGCGAAAGGTGCAACCGTCCACGTCATGCCGACGTCATACTGCGTGGTGTACTCCGGCTTCAGCGCCTTGTTCCCGATGAACGTATAATAGAGATCGTTGAACGTCGGCATACGGAACACGCGCTTGTAGAACGCCCGCAGATTAAGCCCGCGTCCGGCGTCGTAAGCCAGTGCCACGGTCGGAGTCAGCTCGCTCTTGTCCCCCGCCGACCCGCCCGGCCGGTCCGTGTGGTCGGAGACGAACGTGTGGAGCAGCGACGCCTGAGCCGACAACCGGCGCCACGACACGCTCACGGCGAGCGACGAGAGGACGGCCCATCGCGTAGGATAGACGAAGTTGACGAGGTCGGCGTCAAGGTAGTTCATCTGCACGTCGTTGGCCAGCGAGACCGTCATCCAGTCGGTCACCTCCACCAGATGGGCCGCCGAGAGATAGCCCTCCGTCTGACGGTAGGTATTGTCGGTGTACATCGTCGTCACGTCCAGCCGCGGGTCGGAGAGATAGTGGAGATAGTCGTATGCCGCCTTGGCGTTGACGAGCAGACTGTATCGGTCCGTAATCCTCCGGCGCCAAGACGCCTGTCCGAACACCGACGTGTCCCACTGACGGTCCTGATGGCTGAAACGTCCCGGTTCCTCGCGCACCGCCGCCCCCGGATAACCGCGCTCGCTGCTGTAGAAGTAGAGCTTTCCGCGCCATTCTCCGCGACGGGTCTGTCCGAAGACAGTTCCCTCCATGCGCATCGACTCCACGTCACCGTTGCGGCGCACCTCCGTCGTGTCGTAGCCGTTCTTCTTCGCGTAGCGGAACTTGTAGCGGCCGGAGGTGTTCATATACTCCGCGCTCAGCTGCGCCGCCGTCTTGTCGGTCAGCTTATGCTCCCAGAGCACCGATGGATTGTACGTGTCGAACGAGCCGACTTTCATGCCGATGTTCAGGTTGTCGCGTTTCCGTCCGTCGAAGACAGGGCGGCGCGCCTGCATATAGACGGCCGACGCCGAGGCGTAGTCCTTCGCCGGTTGGAATATGGATGACTTCTGTCCGTTGTAGAGGCGGACGGCCTCCATGTTGTCGAGCGAGAAGCGTCCGAGGTCGACGACACCATTCTGGGCGTTGCCGAGTTCGATGCCGTCGTAGAAGACGCCGGTGTGGTTTGTTCCGAGCGAACGCACATTGACCGTCTTCAGCCCGCCGATGCCGCCGTAGTCCTTGATCTGGACACCGGCGAAATAGCGCATGGCGTCGGCCACGGAATAGACACTAAGCCGCCTCAACGCCTCACCCTCAAGTTGCTGAACAGGGATTATCGCCCGCTGGGATGCCTGCTGCGACGTGACCACCAGCTCGCGCAGATGCTGGATGCTGTCGAGACGGCTCTGCTGCCGCTCCGTCGTCTGTGCGCCGGCATATAGGCTGACCGTACACAATGCTGCCATCAGTAGCTCACGCTTCATTTCCTGTATGATTGTCTTTTTGCCTGACCCGTCCAAATCCATCCCCAGGGTTTTCCGGACCGGTCGTGTTTCTTGCATGAGGCAGGTCTTCTGGCTTGTCGTCCGGCGTCAAACGTCTTCCCGAAAATCTCAGTGACTCGTTGTTTGCGCCGCAATAACTGACGACTTACAGCTGCGGGACAGCCGGGGATTTCCACCCCGTTCCCTTTTAATCGCTCCGGGGAGCGAACCAAATGCGGGGCAAAGTTACATATAAAACGGGAGACGGCAAAGGGTTTACCTTTTATTTTAGAAGTTAAAGGAATTATCGCTCCCTGCGGGAGCTCTTTCAGGAGTTAAAGGAGTAAAAGGAGTTATTGCTCCCTGCGGGAGCTCAGGAGTTAAAGACGAATGTGGTCGACGGTCGTGCCGCTGCCGACAGACCCGAACGTCACGCCGTTAATTTCCTTGTCCGTGTCGAAGGGATAGCCGGCAAACTCCACGCGGACATACTGATAGACACCGGAGTTGTCGGCGTCATTGTTGCCGCCGTGTATCGTCGTCGGACCGCCCTCGATCTGCTGCGTTCCCTGATTGTTGCGTGCACGGCCGCAGATGATGAGTCCGCCCCAGTCGCCCGGGCGCCGCTGTCCGGCAGGCTGTGCCGAGGTCATGACGACGGGTGCGTCCTTCGTTCCTTTCATCTCCACATATCCGCCCGGCTCGACGATAAGGGCCGCCATAGTCTGACGGTCGCCCTTAATGACCGTCCCCGCCGGGATGCGGAGCTTGGCCCCGGCGTCGACATAGACCCAGCCCTTGAGCGTGTACGTGCCGCATTCGAGGGTGACATCGCCGGTAAAGTGGAAGTTCTGTGTGCCGTTGCCCAGTTCCGTCCCGTTGTTGAACAGGATGCCTGCACTGTATGCGACGTTGCCCTGATAAGTCACTTCTGGATCCGTCACTGCTGTTTCGGCGGTCGCGTCGTCTGACGAGCACGCCACGTTGATGACTGTCATTCCGAGGACGGAACACATCATGAGTGCCTGTCCCAGCCGTTTCAATTCGCTTTTCATACTTTCTTGTTTGATTAAAATATTGATATGATTAAAAACTATAACCTACCGTCAGATTGAAGTTTCGCCCCGGCCGGTAGCTGCGGGTCACCTCCTCGATGGTGCGCTGCCGGCCGCCGACGGTGACATCCTCAAACTGCTTGAAGACGCAGCGCTCCGCCAACACGTCCCTTACGGACATCTTCATCTCCCAGCGGCCGGACTTCCGTCCGACGGAGAGGTCCATGCTGTTGCGCGGCATCTCGTAGGAGTTGGGGATGTTGCGCGACGAGCCGTCCGCTCCCGTGCCGTAGCGGTTGCCCACACCGATGATGCGCTTGCCCACACGGTTGTAGAGCACGGCTGCGCTCCAGCCGCGCTTCGTGTCATTGTAGAAGAGGCCGGTGTTGATGAGATAGGGCGACTGGCCCTGCATGGGGCGGTCGATGTTGTTCGTGCCGGGCTCAAACTCCACCTTGCTCTTGATCCACGCGCCGTTGAAGGAGAACGAGAAGTCGCGCAGACCGATGAAACCGAGGTTCTTGCGTATGTCTATCTCTATGCCGTAGTTGTCCGCCCCACGTGCGTTCATGAAAGAATAGATGAGGTCGGTGCCTCCCGCCACGGTGTAGGTCCACTCTATCGGATTGCGGAAATGCTTGTAGAAGAGTGCCACCGACACCTGCTCGCCGGCCGACGGATACCATTCGTAACGCAGGTCGACATTGTCGATGTAGGCCGGTTTGAGGTCGTAGTTGCCCATGACGCTGCTGCCGAGCTCAAAGTCATAGTAGACCGACGTGGAGAGCTCGCGGAACTCGGGACGGTTGACGGACCTGCCGTAAGCGGCGCGGAGCTGGTGACGTGCGTTCAGCCGGTAGGTCACGTTCAGCGACGGGAAGATGTCGCCGTTGTCGTAGGCCGTGCTGTGGAGGCTTTCCCCAAACTGGCGGGTGTTCATCCGCAGCACCTGACGATTGTATTCATACCGCGCTCCGGCATAGACGCTGAACGCTCCCAGCGGCAGATTTACGCCGACATATCCGGCGAGCAGCGACTGGTCGCCCTCGTAGTTGTTCAGGAAGTTCACCTCTTCATAGAGATAGAGTTTGTCCGGACCGTAGTTTGAGCCGACGAGCACACGCCCCGGAACGTCGTCGAAGAACAGGAAGCCCTCCGGAAGCGTGTTGTCCGGCTGCCAGCCGTACTGAAACTGGCGCGTGCGGTAGCTGCGCGTGCGGTATTCGCCGTATGCTCCGGCCTTCAGCACGGGCTCGAACGTGCCGAAACGGAAGTCCCTCCGGTAGTTGCCGCCGGCTGAGACGATGTGCTCGTCGAGGCGGGTGAACTCACGGCTGATGCGGTAGATGCCCATCCTCCGGTCCGTCCTGTCGGTGCGCTCTATCAGCCGTCGGTCGGGCAGGTCGCGGTTGGCGTAGGCATAGCCGACGCTCCAGTCCAGACGGTCGCGGCCGAGCGTGTGGCGGCCGGTCAGCTGCGTGTTGTAGGTGGTGCGCGAGGAATAATAATACTCCATGTTGTTGATATTGTCAGGCTGCGCGTTGAAGCCCGTGCGGTCGGAATAACGGTCCTTGGCTATCTGGTTGAAGATGTTCTTCCACTCGAAGTAATGGCGGTTATCCCGCGGGCGGAAGGACAGGTTGAGCATGGCCCCGAGGCGCACGTCGTTGCTGTATTGGTCGTCCGTGGCCCGGCGCAGGGCCACCGGCTTGTCGTTGGAGGTGTCGTAGGGGCCGTAGAGCGAGTTCTCCATGTTGAGCATCGTCTTGCTGGTATTTGAGTAGTTCAGCGACGCCAGCATCCCGTATGTCCGCCCGCCGCCGGTCCGCCACGTACGGTTGTAGCCCATGTTGAGCTTCAGGTCGCCCAAGGGATGGCGGGTGCGGAGCGTCCAGTCGTTGTTCAGCCCGTTGCCGAGCACGTCGAGACGCGGGTTGCCCCCGCTCCGGGTGCCCGGATAGGCGCGCAGGGCGCCCTTCATTCCGGCGTCAAGCGAGCGCCATCCGCTGCCGAATCCCAACCAGTCCATGCCGCAGCCCCGCGAGGCGGTGAAACGGCGGAAATGCGTCCGGTCATTGACGCCGATGCCGACGGAGACATCAAATCCGTTGTCTTCTGGAAGCTGCTTCGTGTTGACAAGGATAAATCCGCCCGTGAAGTCGGCGGGGTATTCGGGCGCCGGGCTCTTGACGATGACCATGTTGTCGAGTTGGCTGCTGGGAATGATGTCGAAAGAGAATGCCCGCGAGTCGGCTTCGGAGCTGGGCACAGCACCGCCGTTGAGCCACACATTGTTATATCGCTGCGACAGTCCGCGGACCATGACAAACTTGTCGTCGATGATCGAGACGCCCGGCACACGGCGTATCACCTCCGAGGCGTCCTTGTCCTGCGTGCGCGCAATCTGTTGCGCCGACACTCCGGTCTGCACCACGAGGCTGCGCTTCTGTTCCTGCACCTGTGCCGCCTCCGTGTTCCGGCGCGCAACGGCCGTCACGGAGACCTCGCCCAGCGTCCGCGCGTCGCTTTCCATCAGGAAGTCGACGACGGTCTCGCCCTCAACGTCAACAGTCACCGCCTCTCTGACCATCGGCCGATAACCGACATAAAGCACCGTCAGCGTGTAGGTTCCGGCCGCAAGTTCCAGACGGTAGAGCCCGGCCGTATCTGCCGTAGCTCCCTTGCCGCATCCCGACGCCACGACGGTCGCCCCGGTAAGCGGTTCGCCGCTCCGGTTGTCCTTGATTACGCCTCTTACGACTCCGGCTTCAGCCGTCCACGCATAAGCGGACATCAGAACCGCAAACAGACTTTTCGTCACATCGGATACAATCTTTCGTTTCTTCATTTGTATGTATGTTGTTGTTTCATTTTGGCGCTGCAAAAGTAACCACCCGATGTTTCATGCCGGTAACAGACACATTAAGAAAATGTAAAAATGGATTATACGGCATGGATGTCAGGAAAATAAGATAACATCATGCCGTAGCGGATTTGCAATCACAGATGTCCGGAAGACCAATATGACTCATTTTACCAACCAATATGACTCGTTTTACTCACCAATATGACTCATTTTACTCACCAATATGACTCATTTTACTTTCCAATATAGCCTGTTTTGCTCACCCACCCGGCCTGTTCTGATTGACAACCCGGCCTGTTTGCTTACTCAAAATGGCGGATATAAAAAAGAAAGATGTGTCCGGCTTGGGTTATCCCGATGCACAGACACATCTTTCTTTGTTTTAAAAGGAAACTCTTTGTTTCCTTGATTTTATTTTAGAAGACGTCCACTTTCCATTGAAAGGACTTCCTCCTTTTCATTTAATTGAGGTTCCGGATGTCCAGGGCGTGCATGCCCCAAACTTCCAAAACCTCAACTGTTTCAAGAACTTTCTGTTACTTCACAATGACTTTCTTTGTCTCACCGTTAGAGGTCCTGATGATGTTCAGGCCCTTCACCGGTGATTCAACCTTGCGGCCGTCGGCAGTGAAGCATTCGCCGGTCTCCGTTGTATTCTCCTTGATGGCGCGGATGCCGTCGCTACCAGCTGGATTTGTGTCGAGTACGTATGCCTCTACGTAGGGCATCGGCTCCGGACCGTCACCGAAGTCCACTGTCCCCATATTATAGCCGAAGCCGGCGATATATCTGCCATCACCCGTGATGGAGGTAACGACGTTCATGCCGTTGGCATCGTATGTGGCAAACTGCTCTATACCGCTGAAGACCTCCGAAAGCAGACGCGGCTGAGTCTCTCCTGCTTTCAGGATGAAACCGCAACGCGGTTCTCCCCAACCGCCTTCTCCGGTGTATCCCACGACTGTTCCGTCATTGCTTATTGCAGACGGAGAAAGGCTGGTTTCAGCGTCAATGCCATGATTTCCGTCAACGGTGATCACCTTCATGTCCTGCTTCTCAATGTCATAGATGCCGATACGGCGCTCGGTCTGGTTGATGGAAGTCATGCCCATGTCTTCATCTACCTCATATCCCAAGAATTCTGATACGGCCATTACGGCATATTTGCCGTTTGCACTGAGTGCTCCGAATTGGAACGTAACGTAGGGATTGTCGTTCAATGCCACGTGACTCTGCTTCTCGTCGCTCCACTCTACCGGATTGAACCGGCTCTTGTAGATGGGGTCCAACTTGTATGTATCACCGTCTTTGACCCACAATACGGCAGGGAATGTTGACATGTCGTCAATGATATAGCCCAAAATTACGGAACCGTCGGCACTGACATGCTTGGCCGTGGCACCGTTGTAAGAGAAAAAGATGTCGTCACCTGTTGGCTCAGGCAACATCGTCCGCACACCGTCGACCCATATACAGGGCTTCTTCTGCCATGCATCGCCATAGTTCTGATTGACAAGTGCACCGACTATGATGCGTCCGTCATCGGTGATGTCCTCACCCATGCCGTAGAATTCCTCAGTGGCCTCTTCTATTATCTTACATTCGCCATTCATGGAGAGTGTGGCTACAGGTCCGTTGAAACCGGCACCGACTCCTGTGTTGGACACTCCTCTCACTTCACCGCCCCAGTCATCAAGCATCGCCGCCACCTGCACCTGCTTGGTTGCGACATCGATGACGAACATTTCGTTGCCCAGCGTGACGCCACCGACGTACTTGCCGTTGTTCGAGATGTCCTGCAACTGATAACCGCCGAAGATGTCTTCCGTCGCAAATGTTGTCAGAGACTGGGCGTTTGCATACGTAGCTGCGAAGAGGCAGCAGAGCGTAAAAATCTTTTTCATAAGCTTTCCTTTATTTTAATGTGTATTGTTAGGATTATATTGTCATTTCCTTATGACCTTTCTTGCCGTGCCGTCGCTCATCCTCACGATTGTCAGACCTGCGGCCCTGCCGTCCGTACGGCGTCCGTCGACGGTGTAGCGGGCTGTCTCACGGACATCGCCAGAGACCTCACTGACGCTACGGATGGCGGACGGTCCGTCGTAGGGGAGCGCCTTCTCGTCAGCGTTGACAATCTCTCCCGTCTTCGTGTTCAGCAGCATCGCCACGACCCTCAGCTTGCTCTTGTCCTGCAGGAGCTTGTTGACGGCCATCTCGATGACATATTCGTGTTTCTGCGTCACGCCCTCTACGAGAGGCGCCTTTATTGCGCTTTTCAGCCCGTTGGTCACTCCGATGGCGGCGATGGCCACGTCGTTGTAGACCATATCGGTGAGGACGGGAGGACTGGTGATCCATTCCCGCATGTTCTCATCGCTCATCAAGGATGTCTTGCCGGACAGATAGTTTGACTGATACCAGTTCTGCGTCGTTCCGGTGAGGCCGTCGGCCACGACGACATAGGCCAGCGCGAACGGTGCGGAAGACGAATTATACTGGAACGTGACGTCGGTGCTGACCTTTATCTGGGTATATTCAGCATCATTCCACGACGGGGTCACGTCAACGGAACATTCCACCGGTATGTCCAGCAGCGCCTCATAGTCGTTCGTGATGAACATCGGCTGCGTGAAAGAGATGTCCGAACCGTAGTAGGGATCGATTGCCGATGTGCGGTTGAGGGTCGCGCTCGGCAGCGAAGCGCCGTAGAGCGCCACGACATTGTTGTAGACCGATATCTTCATCGGGTCCACCTTGCCCATCTTGTCATGCACGGCGATGCCTATAAACGAGTCGGGATAGCGCTCCTTCATCAGCCGCATGCCGGTTATTCCGCGCGGACAGTAGCCGCAACCGGTGGCCGTAAACTCCTCCTCGACTATCCGCCGCTTCGACTCTGCGGCCAAAGTGAGCAGGCTGCCCTGCGACGATATGTTCTCAGTGAAGGCGTTGGGCTGACCGTTCACCTTGCTGATGACAATCTTCATCCTTGCCGTTCCCGACGCCTCCTCGGCCTCAATGGGCAGGGCGACGGTGCGTTCGGTGGCGAACTCCACAGGGTTTTCGCTCAGATCGGCGTGCATGTCATACGATCTTCCGGTAGCGGTGTTCGTGACCGTATAGTCAAGCGAGCTCACCGCCGTCGTTCCCTCGCCGGAAACGGTCAGCGCGACCTTGCCGCCCTTGCCCCTGACGGCCCTGCTTTCCGACGCGAAAGCAGGCGCCACGGTGACTCCGGTTTCAGGATAGTCGCCGCTTATGGTCACGGTGGTGGTGAGGTTACCGAATGTCGTTCCGGACATGTCGCGCCACACCGGCTCCGTGAGTGATGCCCTCAGATAGTGACCGCCGCTCACCGCCGGTTCGTCCGACGGACCTGTTATGACGGGATATTTTCCATCGGCCGTCGACGCATCGGCAATCGAAAACGAGTAGCCGACGTAACATCCGCCCTGCGGTATGGTGTAGGGAGTCTCCAACGTGATCGTGGTGAAATCTGTCATATAGCTGACCGGGGCAGTGATGTCCATGCAAATGCCGTCGGCACTTTCGGCCGTGGCGGGCAGACCGGACGAAATCCACATCTTCGGAGCTACGAGCAACGACGGGTCGCAAAGCAAGAACTCGACCTTGTCAATCTGCTTTCCGGCATATTCCGCCGGAACGAAGATGGCGCAGTCGTATGCCGCGGGAGCCTCCTCTCCAAGTGTTCCCATCCCGGTCCGGCCGAAATACGTGAACTCTTTTGAGCCATGAGCCTTGGCCGGAACACTGTGGCGGCCGGTGACGCCTGACGGTACGGAAGCCGCAGGGCCTGAAACGATACCCTGTGCAGCCATCGTTGCGCACAAGGCGAAAGCGGTTAGTGAAGTGAGAATCTTCTTGTCCATTACTTGTTGTCTGTTGTGAAACTTTGCACGTATGGCACATCTTCAGCAGAATGAAGTACTGCCATTAAGTCGTTCTTGTTGCTTTAACGGCGACAAAAATAACTAAAAATTCATTAAAAGCATTGCATTATGTACCAAATCACACGCGTTTAAATGTTTTTAACACCAAATTTACGCTTTAACGGCATGTAAAGAAAGATATTAAGGCCTGACAACGGCAATTCTACAGGAAATAGAGCTGCTGACGGACGGCATGCCATTGCGGGAGGGCAGAAACCGTAAAAATGATAGTTCTTTCCGTTTTTTGTATATGCCGGTTTCTGCTGTAAGGCCGTATCTTTGCAAGGCCGCTCTTCCAATAAGCCCAAACCGGCTGCAGTCGGCCGGTGGAGGACTGCAGCAGGAAACAGGAACAACGGACGTTACATATCATTATATATATAAAATCAAGATGAAAGACTTTACATTCAGAAATGACACAAGACTATTCTTCTGTCATGACATCAGGGAAACCGTCGCCACCATCGCCAAGGACCGGAAGGTCATGCTCGTCTACGGCGGCTGCTCCGCCAAGCGGAACGGATGCTACGACGACATCACCGGAGCCCTGGCCGACGCCGGCGTACCCTTCGTGGAATACGGCGGCTCGTCAAGGGAGTTCGCGAAAATCGAGGAAGGCATACGCTTCGCCAAAGCCAACGGCGTCACGATGGTCATCGGAACGGGAGGTGCAAGTGTCATGGACAGCGCCAAACTGATTGCCTTCGGCGTCTGTCACGAAGCGGACCTGTGGGACTACGTCAAGGGAAAGGCGTCATACGGTCTGGAGCGGCTACCGCTCGCGCTGATACCGACCTATCCGTCGAGTGGCTCAGAGAACGGACTGGGCGCGGTGACGGTAGACTCGCGCACCGGAGACTTCGGCACGGCCTACGGCATCCCGGCCGACTATGCCATCCTCTGCCCGAAATATTCGTTGACACTCGACCGTGAGATGACCGCCTATACGGGACTGGTGACGCTCGTCCAGCTGTCGGCATGCGTTCTCGGCGACCGCAACCCGATGTCCTACGACGCCGGTATTTCCTATATCCGCAATGTTCTCGAAGCCACCAGGACGCTCCAGCTGAATCCTGACGACCTCGACTCACGCGGCATGATCATGCTCGGAGCCTCGCTGTCCACGTCCTCACGCATCGGCATCGGAAAGGTCGAATCCTTCGCATACGACATCTACGAGCTGGAGTTTCTCCCCGAACAGCTCTTCGGCAGCTCCTACCGCAAGAGCCTGACCACAATCTTCCCGAGATTTCTCAACGTCATGGGCCGCCACCACTCCGAGGACATCAGAAAATATTTCCGCGACGCCTTCGGCTTCGAGTCGTCCATAGAGGAGTCGTCGGAAAAGCTGACCGCGATGTTCGCCTCGTTCGGTGTCGACATGTGGTACGACGGTGGACTCTGCCGCGGACAGGTTGACGCCATCCCATGCGAGACGGAGCTCAGCGACGAGGAGGTGTTTGAGATGATGAACGCGGTCATGAGGAGATAATCCCACGCTCCACGTCATCCTTTATTCTTACAAAACACTGTCCGCCCAAATTTCCGTTTTAGCGCGTTTTGCGGACTTTTTCACTGCCGTAAGGGTCTCCCGGCTGACGGCCGCCATGCGCCGACGAACGGCGTTTTGCCCCGTCACGCCCCCGTAAGGCCCTTACGGCTTTTCCAGAACACGAAAATTCCTCATTTCCCGCTCCCGATTTCTGTCCTGAAAAGCTACCTTTTTCCTGCCGTAAGGCCCTCCCGGGGTTGCGATGGGGCCGCTTTCGTCATGCAACGGCGGCCCCGTTGCATCGCCG
>USFX01000054.1 GCA_900553965.1 uncultured Prevotella sp. | reverse complement strand
GCCCCGTCAAAACCCCTAAATTTTGATACGCGCGTGGCTGCGATATTTTGGAGCAGGGAAAGAAAAAATCAGAAAGTCCCCACTCTCGCGGGCATAAAAACAGGAAAAAAGGGAACAAAGCCCCCGCCGGCAAGCAGTTAAGACTATAGATTCAAGATGGAAGTGCAACGCTTCTGTCCCTCCATAACCCATGGAGCGTAGCAGTTAAAACGTATTAATAAACAAAGAATTTGCAGGAATTTGATGCTTTTGTGGATTTTTTATGCTAAATTTGCACGCAATAATTTTTAAAGCATCATTTATATGTCATCTTTTATTGCAGATAAAATCGTGATGGACGGCCTGACTTATGACGACGTCCTGTTAATCCCCGCTTATTCAGAGGTATTGCCAAAGACGGTAGAACTCAAGACAAGATTTTCCCGCAACATTGAGCTGAACATACCTTTTGTAACGGCGGCGATGGACACCGTGACCGAATCCCGCATGGCCATTGCCATTGCCCGTGAGGGAGGAATCGGTGTTATCCACAAGAGTATGCCGATAGAAGACCAAGCCCGTCAGGTGGCTATCGTAAAGCGTGCCGAGAACGGTATGATCTATGACCCGGTGACGATTCGCCGCGGTTCAACCGTACAGGATGCGCTGGCTATGATGGCCGAATATCACATCGGCGGAATACCGGTTGTTGACGAGGGCAATCATCTCGTGGGCATCGTGACGAACCGCGACCTGCGCTTCGAGCGCCATCTGGACAAGACGGTCGACGACGTGATGACCAAGGATAATCTCGTCACGACAGACCAGAAGACCGACCTGGCCGCCGCCGCACAGATTCTGCAGGAGAACAAGATAGAGAAGCTGCCCGTAGTGGACAAGGAAGGCCACCTCGTCGGACTCATCACATACAAGGACATCACCAAGGCAAAGGACAAGCCCATGGCCTGCAAGGACAGCAAAGGCCGTCTGCGCGTGGCAGCCGGTGTGGGCGTGACGGCCGACACGCTGGTGCGCATGCAGGCGCTGGTGGATGCCGGAGCCGACGCTATCGTCATCGACACGGCCCACGGACATTCCAAATATGTCATCGAGAAGCTGGTTGAGGCCAAGGCTTCGTTCCCCAATGTCGACATCGTCGTGGGCAATGTGGCCACGGGCGCTGCCGCAAGACTGCTGGCCAACAATGGCGCCGACGCCGTCAAGGTCGGAATCGGCCCGGGCTCAATCTGTACGACCCGTGTCGTTGCCGGTGTCGGTGTTCCTCAGCTGAGCGCCGTCTATGATGTCTACAATGCGCTTCAGGGCACCGGTGTGCCTCTGATTGCCGACGGTGGTCTGCGCTATTCGGGCGACGTTGTCAAGGCACTCGCTGCCGGAGGAAGCTCCGTCATGATTGGCTCGCTGGTGGCCGGAACGGAGGAGAGCCCCGGAGAGACCATCATCTTCAACGGACGTAAGTTCAAGAGCTACCGCGGAATGGGTTCGTTGGAGGCTATGGAGCAGAAGAACGGTTCTAAGGACCGCTACTTCCAGGGCGACACGACAGAGGTGAAGAAGCTCGTTCCGGAGGGCATCGCTGGACGTGTGCCCTACAAGGGAACCGTTCAGGAAGTCATCTATCAGATGGTCGGCGGTCTGCGCTCAGGTATGGGCTACTGCGGAGCGGCCACCATCGAGAAGCTGCATGACGCCAAGTTCACGCGCATCACGAACGCCGGTGTCATGGAAAGCCACCCGCACGACATCTCCATCACGAGCGAGGCACCGAACTATTCACGCCCGAACGATTAAGATAAAGGGAGATAGAGGAAGATAAAGGGAGATAAAAGAAGATAAAAGAAGATAGAGGGAGATAGAAGACAAATGTCTTAGCGCTTTCAACTATCGTCCTCTATCTTCTTAGCGACCGCCGGGAGCGATATCTCCTTTTTACTCCTCATAACTACTTTTGCTACACAACGTATATATATATAATAATGAGAAGAGCATATTTGTTTGCCGCCATGCTCATGGCATGCGGTACGATTGGCGCGCAGAACGACGACCCTACGGTGATGACCATCAACGGCCAGCCCGTGACACGTTCGGAATTTGAATACTCCTACAACAAGAACAACGCCGAGGGCGTGATTGACAAAAAGACGGTCGACGAATATGCCGAGCTCTTTGTCAACTACAAACTGAAGGTCGCCGCGGCACTTGACGCCCGTCTTGACACGCTGTTCTCTTTCCGCAAGGAGTTCGCGCAGTACCGCGACCAACAGATACGTCCCACACTCATCACCGACGATGACGTGGAACGCGAGGCAAGGAAGATATATGAGACGACCAAGGCCGGCATCGGCGAACGTGGTCTGATACACCCCGCCCACATCTTCCTGCACGTGGCACAACAGGCGCCGCAGGCCGACGTGGACAAGGCCAAGGCCCGCATCGACTCCATCTATGCCGCGCTGAAGGGTGGAGCGAAGTTCGAGGAGCTGGCCATCAGCCTCTCACAGGACCCCGGCTCGGCCCGAAACGGCGGTCTGCT
Organism: uncultured Prevotella sp.; assembly: GCA_900553965.1. Taxonomy (GTDB): domain Bacteria; phylum Bacteroidota; class Bacteroidia; order Bacteroidales; family Bacteroidaceae; genus Prevotella. The sequence goes on along the minus strand of USFX01000054.1, from coordinate 11,425 downwards.
GCCGTGGATCAGCCCCAACCAGACGCTGAAGGAGTTTGAGGACAAGGCATACGAGCTCCAACCGGGCGAGATGAGCCAGCCGTTCCTCTCACCTGCCGGCTATCATATCGTGCTCATGAAAGAGCGCAAGCAGCTGGAGCCCTATGACTCGCTCCGCAACAACATCCTCCGGTTCATCGAGCAGCGCAACATCCGCGAGCGCATCATCGACCACAAGATTGACTCGATTTCCAAGACGGCGTCCATATCGAAGGAGCAGCTGATGGACAACATGGCCGACTCGCTTCAGGCCACCGACCATGAGCTGAAGAACCTCATCCGCGAATACCACGACGGTCTGCTGCTCTACGAGATAAGCAACCGCGAGGTTTGGGAAAAGGCAGCCAAGGACGACGCGGCCCTTGCGGCATATTTCGCAAAGAACAAGAAAAAATATGTCTGGGACGAACCGCGCTTCAAGGGCATGGCCTATCATGTCAAGGTGGCCGAAGACGTGAAGGCCGTCAGGGACTGCGTGAAGAAGCTCAAGTTCGACGAATGGGCCGACGCGCTCCGCAAGACGTTCAACAACGACTCCGTCATCCGCATCCGCGTTGAGAAGGGTCTGTTCAAGAAGGGCGACAACGCGCTCGTCGACCACGACATATTCAAGGTCGACACAACGGCAACGCCGGTCAAGGACTATCCCATTGACGCCACCTACGGCAAGATTCTCAAGAAGGGACCGGAGGACTATACCGACGTCCGCGGTCTCGTGACAGCCGACTATCAGGACGAACTGGAGAAGGAATGGGTCGCAGGACTGCGCCGGAAATATGCCGTGGAGATTAACCGCGAGGTTTTGAACACTGTTAACAAGCACTAAGATGAACAAGACAGATATAAGACGCTTCGCTCTTTCGGCCGTCATGGCCCTGACCGGACTGAGCCTCATGGCCGCCAACCGGACGCTGACGGCACCGGAAGACAGCACCGGCGTGAACGAACGGAGCATTGTGGACGAGGTTATATGGGTCGTGGGCGACGAGGCCATCCTCAAGTCTGACGTAGAGGCCATGCGCAGGCAGGCCGAAGAGGAAGGCACGCGATGGAACGGAGACCCCGACTGCGTGATACCGGAGCAGCTTGCCGTTCAGAAACTCTTTCTGAACCAGGCCGCCATCGACAGCATCGAAGTGACCGAATCGGAAGTGTCGGCGTCTGTCGAGCAGTACATCGACTATTGGATCAGCATGGCCGGCTCACGGGAGAAGCTGGAGGAATATAAGAAAGCGAGCATCAGCCAGCTGCGCAACGAGCTGCGCGACGCTTTGCGCGACCGCCAGCTGACACAGAAGATGCGCGAACACCTCGTACAGGACATCAAGGTCTCGCCGGCCGAAGTGCGCCGCTACTTCAAGGACCTGCCCGCAGACAGTATTCCCTTCGTGCCTACAGAGGTCGAAGTGCAGATTCTAACAATCACTCCGACCATCGAGCAGGAGGAGATCAACCATGTGAAGGACGAGCTTCGCGAATATACGGAGCGCGTCAACAACGGAGAATCGTCGTTCTCCACGCTCGCCCGGCTCTATTCCGAAGACCCCGGCTCGGCGCGCCGCGGCGGTGAGCTTGACTACACGGGCCGCGGAATGCTTGATCCGGCCTTTGCCGCCGTGGCGTTCAACCTCACCGACCCGAAGAAGATTTCAAAGATAGTGGAGTCGGAGTTCGGCTTCCACATCATCCAGCTGGTGGACAAGCGCGGCGACAAGATAAAGGTGCGCCACATCCTGCGCAAGCCACACGTCTCGTCAGAAGCCATCAGCAAGGCCATAGCACGGCTCGACTCTATCCGCACGGACATCGTCGACGGCAAGTTCACGTTCGAGCAGGGCGTCTCCGTCATCTCCGACGACAAGGACACGCGCAACAACTACGGCCTCATGTCAAACGTCACCGAAGACGGCCGCACATCACGGTTCCAGATGCAGGACCTGCCCTCGGAAGTGGCAAAGGCTGTTGACAGGATGCAGATCGGCGAGATCTCCGCTCCTTTCCAGATGATAAACGCAAAGGGAAAGACCGTCTGTGTCATCGCCAAGCTGAAGAACCGCGTCGACGGCCACAAGGCCACGATAACGGAAGACTTTCAGGTCATGCAGAACGTCGTGCTCAACAAGCGCCGTGAAGAGGTGATTCACGACTGGGTGGTGAACAAAATCAAATCAACATACGTACGTGTCAACGACCGTTACAAGAACTGCAACTTTGAATATCAAGGCTGGATAAAATGACAAGACGAGCCATAGCAAGACAACCGTTCAGCTGGCATAGAATCATCATCATGATGGTTCTATGCCTTTTTGGAATATGCACGGTCATGTCGCAGCGCCCAATAAACAAACAGACGGCACCAGGGAGTAAGCCCCAAACAACGCAGAGCAAGGCCCATACGGCTCAAAAAAAGCCACAGGCACAGCAGAAAAAGCCCGGAACGGCACAGGCGAAGAAGAACAGACAGACGGCCAAGACGGCCACGAAGTATGACGACAACAGAGTCTATCTGCTCCATTCCGACAATCTCCATTATGACAGGTTCCGCAATCCGGACGCCCAGATACTTGACGGCAACGTCGCTTTCCGCCATCAGGGGGCCACGCTCTATTGCGACAGTGCCCATTTCTACGAGAAATCTAATTCCTTCGAGGCCTTCAACAACGTCAAGATGTATCAGGGCGACACCCTCTCCCTGTTCAGCGACTACGCTTTCTACGACGGCAACGAGATGATGTGCATGGCCCGCTACAACGTCGTTCTGAAAAACCGCGAGTCCACGCTCTATACCGATAGCCTCAACTACGACCGCCTCTACAGCGTCGGCTACTTCTTCGAGGGCGGCAAGCTCGTCGACGGAGGAAGCACGCTGACCTCCGACTGGGGCGAATATAACACGGAAACGAAGCAGGCCGTCTTCAACTACAGCGTGAAGCTGAAGGGCCCTGACTATGTCATCACTTCCGACACGCTCCACTATGACACCAAGACATCAACGGCCCACGTCCTCGGTCCGTCAGACATCTACTCCGGAACGAGCCACATAACGACGGAAGACGGATATTACGGGACGAAGACGAAGAAGTCGCAGCTCTACCAGCGCTCCATCATCCGCAATCAGGGACGCATCATTGTCGGCGACAGTGTCTATCATGACGACATCACCGGCACGAGCGAAGCCTTCAACAACATTATCTATAGGGACACGGTGAACAAGAACATGCTCACCTCCGACTATTGTTTCTACAACGAGCAGACCGGCTACGGCATGGCCACGAAGCGGGCCGTGGCCATCGACTACTCCCAGAAGGACTCGCTGTACATGCACGCCGACACGTTCAAGCTCTACACGTTCAACATCAATACGGACTCCGTATACCGCAAGCTCCACGCCTACAACAAGGTCAGAGCCTATCGCGTGGACGTCCAGGCCGTGTGCGATTCGCTCGTCTTCAACAGCCAGGACTCCTGTCTGACGATGTACCGCGACCCCATCGTGTGGAATCTCAGCCAGCAGCTGCTCGGCGAGGTCATCAAGGTCTACATGCGCGACTCCACCATCGACCGCGCCCATGTCATCGGCCAGGCGCTTTCCGTCGAGCAGATGGCGGACTCGGTCCACTTCAATCAGGTCTCGTCCAAGGAGATGAAGGCGTTCTTCCTCAACGGCGAGGTCCATGAGGCGAATGCCATCGACAACGTCCAGATTGTCTACTATCCCATCGACGACAGCGACAGCACCCTCATCGGACTCAACTACACGGAGACGAGCGAGATGAAGATGTATCTGGAGAACCGCAAGATAAAGAAGATATGGATGCCGAAGGCCGAGGGAACGCTCTATCCGATGTCCCAGATTCCGCCCGCCAAGAAGTTCCTCCCGAACTATGCGTGGTTCGATTATGTCCGGCCGCTGGACAAGGACGACATCTTCAACTGGCGCGGGAAGAAGGCCGGAACGGAGCTGAAGGAAGTCAAGCGGCGTGAGGCGCCGCTGCAGAAGCTCGCCAATCCGGACACAACAGATGCCGCACCTAAGACGGAAGAAGGTGATTACGGCAGCAACGCCCAACCGGAAGCCGACACACAGACTGACGCTGCGGCCGCTTCAGACCAGCCGGCGGAAACAGCGGACGCTCCCGCCGAAGCCGGTGAAGCCCCGGCCAGCGACGATAAACCATCCGAACAACAGCCGTCATGATGCTATTCAAAAACGCCGCGCCACGCCGTTTCTCCCTCCGTCCGGTCTATTCCGACGAGCGAAAGGAGCGGTTGCGCGCCATAGAGGAGCGTGCCCGACGCGAACTCGGCATGACGCAAGAGACCTCAGACCCCGGTTCCGGCACGAAGGATGACGCCGGAGGCCGGACAGAAACGGCCAAAACGGCATACGGACAGACAGGAACGGACATGCGATATGACGGCCGCGAAAGACTGCACGACGCCTTTAAGCGCCACGACGGCCGTCCCCGCCCCACGTCATGGCCGTCCGGAAGCCCCGTCGTATGGCTGCTTGCCGCCATCCTCGCGGCCATGATATTCCTCTTGGCCAATACGGACGCGGGCCGCGAGATGATCAGGAACTTCTGAGAAGAGGATTGAAATCATAATAAGAAGATGATTAGAAATCAACGGGGAGCTGATTACAAATTTATGAGATGAGAACAGATTATGAGTGATGTCATACAACTGCTGCCTGACTCGGTAGCCAACCAGATAGCCGCAGGCGAGGTCATACAGCGCCCCGCCTCCGTGATAAAGGAGCTCGTCGAGAACTCCATCGACGCCGGAGCACGCTCCATCAAGGTCTTCGTGACCGACGCCGGACGGACCTCCATACAGGTGATTGACGACGGACGGGGCATGTCCGACACCGACGCCCGTCTGTCCTTTGAACGTCATGCGACATCGAAGATACGCAAGGCCGACGACCTTTTCGCCCTCCAGACAATGGGATTCCGCGGTGAGGCACTGGCCTCCATCGCCAGCGTGGCCCGGGTCGAGCTGCTCACCCGTACCGAGGCCGACGAGGGCGCCTCCCGCATAACCCTGTCCGGCTCTAAGGTCACCGGTCAGGAGCCCGTCTCATGCCCCGTGGGCAGCAACTTCACGGTCGAGAACCTCTTCTTCAACGTTCCCGCACGGCGCAAGTTCCTCAAGACCAACGCCACCGAGCTGAACAACATCATGACCGCCTACGAGCGCATCGTGCTCGTCTATCCCACCATCGCTTTTTCCCTTCACAGCAACGGCAGCGAGCTGCTCAATCTGCGTGCCGGCAGTCTCCGCCAGCGCATCACCGACGTCTTCGGCAAGCGGTTCAACAAAGACATTCTCCCCATCGAGGTCGACACGGCACTCTGCAAGATTACCGGATTTGTCGGCAAGCCCGAGTCGGCCCGCAAGAAAGGCGCCCACGAATATTTTTTCGTCAACGGACGCTACATGAAGCACCCCTATTTCCACAAGGCCGTGATGAACGCCTTCGAACGGCTCGTCCCCACCGGCATGCAGGTGCCCTACTTCATCTACTTCGAGGTCAATCCCGCCGACATCGACGTCAACATCCATCCGACAAAGACAGAGATCAAGTTTGAGAACGAACAGGCCATCTGGCAGATTCTCACCGCCGCCGTCAAGGACGCCATCGGCCGCTTCTGCGAAATGCCGGCCATTGATTTCGACACCGAAGGCCGTCCCGACATACCCGTTTACGACCCGACGCGCGACGTCTCCATGCCCGACCCGTCGTTCAATCCGTCATATAATCCGTTCTCATCATCGTCCGACAGCCCTGCGGCACCGCGCACGACCGACCGCTGGCAGATTCTATTTGAGGAGGCACAGGCCGCCCGACGCTCCGGCGGGGCGGACATGTTCGCCTTGCCCGACGACACACCTACGGCCGACGCACCGGCCGCAGCCGACGATTTCATACCCGCCGCTCCGTCCGACATGCCATCCGACCAGTTCATGATGCCCGGCATGGAGCAGCCGGCCGAGACTCCATGGCAACCCGATGTCCCGCAGGAGCAGACATCTTCAGGACTTATATCCGAGAAATCGCCGGCCCACTATCAGTATAAGGGACGCTATATCATGACCGCCGTGAAGTCCGGACTGATGATCATCGACCAGCAGCGCGCCGACATACGCATACGCTACGAGCGCTATCTCGGCCAGATGGAACAGGCCGGAGGCTCCGGAAGCCAGCATGTCCTCTTCCCCGAAGTGGTCCGTTTCTCACCCTCCGAGGCCATCATGCTCGACAAGATTCTTCCCGAGCTGGCCGCCGTAGGCTTCGACCTGACCAACCTCGGCCACAACAGCTATGCCGTCAACGGCGTCCCCGCCGGTCTCGAAGGCCTCGACACGCTCTCACTGCTCCACGGCATGGTCAGCGACGCCATCGAAAACGCCTCCGGCAGCCTTGACGAAATCAAGAAATCGCTGGCTCTGAGCATGGCGCGCAGCTCGGCGATTCCCCACGGCCAGATTCTCAGCAATGGGGAAATGGAAAACATCGTCAACGAGCTCTTCGCCTGTTCAAACGTCAACTACACGCCCGACGGCAAATCCGTCATCTGCATTCTGCCGCAGCGCGAAATCGAACAGCTTCTGGATTAACCGCCCGGCAACTTTCCGAATGGACCACACAATGCAGGAGCAAACGTTTCATTGCTGTATTACACGGCCCGCGTAACAACGTTACGTGAGCCGTGTCATGAAACAGGTGATTAATGGGAACCCATCAAGTCATTTCAAGCCCCCTCCCCTTGGGAGGGGTGGGGAGGGTAGGGTTGGCTTGCAGACTTGGGCTTCCTTGCCTCATTTTCCCCACATTCCCCCCCAACAAACCCATTATTGTGCTGAATTTTACAACAAAATGCAATTTTCCACCTTAATTAGTTGGTTGTTAGAAAATAATTATTTACTTTTGCACAATAATTGAAAATAGTGCATATTGTTTTAAAGTATAATTTAGTATAGGTATGAAAAAGTTATTATTTACGCTGGCACTCGCTGGCGTGTCTGTAGCTGGAATGGCACAGAACAATGAGACCGCCGTACCGGAAATGAAGTATAGCGTAGCTACAAATTCATTCTGGAGCAACTGGTTCGTTCAGGCAAACCTCGCCGGAACCGCATTCTACAGCAATGAGGAGCAGGGCTGGGAACTCTCTAAGAGCCCCTTCAAGAGCTTCCGCAACAACCTCGGCTTCTCTGTAGCTATCGGTAAGTGGTTCACCCCGGGTCTCGGACTCCGTACAAAGTTCAACGGCGTTTGGGGTCGCACCGTAGTTCCCGTTGAAAAGGAAAAGGCCTATGACGACAACGGCAATAAGTATTGGACATTGAACGAGCAGGTTCTCTTCAACCTGAGCAACATGTTCTGCGGATACAGCAACACACGTGTCTGGAACTTCATTCCCTACCTCGGTGCAGGTATCGGCCGCAACATGTCTGCAAACACCTACGCAATGGGTCTGTCTGCCGGTATCCTCAACACATTCCGTCTGAGCGATCGCTTCGCCCTCAACTTCGAATTGGGCTACGGCCTTTGGGAGACAGACATGGACGGAATCTCCTACGGTGCAATCGAGTCTAAGGACGGTCCCGCAAGCCGCGACCAGATGTTCAGCGTAGAAGTCGGTCTGACATACAACGTCGGCAAGACACGCTGGAACAAGACTCCGGACGTAGACGCTCTCAAGGCTCTCTCTCAGAGCCAGATTGACGCTCTCAACGCCCAGCTGGCCGACTCTCAGAACGAGAACGCCAAGCTGAAGGATATGCTGGCTAACCAGAAGCCGGTTGAGACAACAAAGGTTGTTAAGGAAATCGCTGCTGCTCCCGTATCAGTATTCTTCAACATCGGCAAGTCTCGCATCGCTTCTAAGAAGGATCTCCAGAACGTTAAGGATCTCGTTGAGGTTTCTAAGGCCAACAACTCTAAGATTGTCGTTACAGGTTATGCCGACAGCAAGACCGGTAGCGCTGCCTTCAACCAGAAGCTCAGCCAGAAGCGTGCTGACGTTGTTGCCAACGAGCTCGTTAAGATGGGCGTAAGCCGTGACAACATCGAGGTTGTTGCTGCCGGTGGTGTCAACACTCTCTCACCCGTATCTTACAACCGTCGCGCTACCGTTGCTATCAAGTAATCGAAGCGACTGGTTTCAGAATACAGAAAAACTACAGGCCGGTGCAGGACAGACACGTTCTGCACCGGCTTTGTTTTTATTTAGGTCAGAGGCTTTTTAAAGTCAGAGGTCGGAGTGATGAGTGAAGAGTTATGATTACTCTTGACGGATTGTGGAATAATATAAGAGTAATCATACCTCTTCACTCATCACTCTGACCTCTGACCTAAAAAAGCCTCTGACTTAACTAAACTACAATAAAAACGTACGATAGTCATGATTTTCGTACGATTTTACCAGCCTGGGGAACGATAAAACATATAATTTTGCCATAACATAAATCATTAGCCGTATTTCCCCGATATTAACAAGACAAACATCTATTTATCAATGAGACAGACAATGAAACTGCTAAGACAAGCAGGAACATCGCTAAGACAAATCAAAAGTCCACGACTCGCAATCGCCGTCATACTCATCATGGCCTCATCGCTCCTTTCGCGGGCACAGGAGAACAGCGTCAGAGACGCCTTCAGCGGCATCTGGCCCATCACCGACCCGACACAGACCATCAGTCTGAACGGCCGTTGGAGCCTGAAAGTGACCGAGGGAACAGACAAGAGTGACAATGTTCCGCCCGAAGATGACGGATGGAAAACCGTCCCTGTGCCCGGATGCTGGGACGTCAACGGTTTCTGCAAGCCGTCGTACGGCAAGGCAGAAGAGATGACCGGCTACTACCGCACGACGTTCAGCGTACCGGAGGAGTGGCGCGGCCGCCGCACGGTAATCCGCTTCGACGGTGTGCTCTACGGCTACGACCTATGGATAAACGGCCGGCATGCCGGCCGGTGGCGCTCAGGATACAACACGGCCTTATTCGACATAACGCCCTATCTCGTCAAGGGCGGACGTCAGGAGCTGGCCATGCGCGTCATAACCAACTTCCCCGGCAGCGACTTCGACTACAATGACGACTGGGCGCCGAGCGGAATCATCCGTGACGTGACGCTCTTCACCGTCCCACAGACCCATATTTCCGACTTCCACTTAGAGACCGAGAGTGTCTCCAAGGCCGAAGCCACAATGCGCTTTGACTTCGAGGCAGCCAACGCCGGAAAGGCCGTAACGGTCAAGGCCGACATCATCTCTCCCTCCGGCGTCGCTGTCAGCTCGTTCGAGACTGCGCTTACCGGCGGCCGTGCGACACAGCGGGTGACAATCGGCGACCCACTTCTATGGACGGCCGAAACTCCCGACCTATATATAATAAGGTATAGTCTTTGGAACAAGAAACAGCTTCTCCAGAGCTTTGAGAACAAGTTCGGCGTACGTAAGCTTACCATCGAAGGCAACATCATCAAGCTGAACGGCCGGCCGGTGAAGTTCCGCGGCGTCACCTGTCACTCCACAAGTCCCGTCACGGGCAAGGTCATCAACGACTCGCTGACCCTCCTCGACATGCGGCTGATGAAGGAAGCATCAGTCAACTACATCCGCACATCCCACTATCCCCGCGAACCGCGGTTCTACGAGCTTGCCGACTCACTCGGTTTCTACGTCATCGACGAAGTGCCGTTCGGCTACGGCGACAAGAATCTGAGCCGACGGGCGTTCTACCCCGTGCTCCAGCAACGCGCCCAAGCCACCATCCGCCGCGACCGCAACCACGCCTCCGTGCTCATCTGGAGCCTCGGCAATGAGAACCCGCTTACGGAAATATGCAAGCAGCTTGGCCAGTACGTGAAGGACAGCCTCGACACCTCGCGTCCGGTATGCTATCCGCAGGTTGGTTCCTATTTCCGCCGCTTCAACTACGACTTCCCCGCTGTGGCTGACATCTACACACCCCACTATCCCACGACCTCACAGATCGGCGGTTTCTACCAGCGCGCTGACCGTCCCGTCATATTCACCGAATACTGCCACACGCTCGGAATATCCTTTGAGGACCACGACCGCCAGTGGGAAATCATCGAGCGCACGCCCTGCATCGCCGGCGGCAGCGTCTGGGAATGGGTCGATCAGGGCATGCCTTTCAAGGCCCCGCTCACGAGCCGCTACGGTTATGAGGAGCGCGTGTTCACGTCTCCGGAAGGTGGTTTCGAGATGTGCGGCAACAAGGGAACGGACGGTCTGCTTTATGCCGACCGAACCCCTCTGCCCAACTACTATGAGCTGCAGCACAACTATGCTCAGGCCGCCGTCACCGATTCTGTCGTCGAAATAGCCACGGGCAAGGACGCCGACGTCGCGCTGACCGTCAGAAACCGCTATGATTTCATCAATCTGAAAGACAACACGACGTTCCGCTGGACACTCACGGCCGACCGCGACACCATCGCCCGCGGCGCTTTCTCACCCGACTGTGCCCCGCGTTCGACTGCCTCACACACCCTCCGTCTCCCCATGAGAACCGTAGCCGACGACCCAATGGCCCTCCTGGCCTTTGAGATTGCCGACCGCCACGGCCGCATCATCAACCGTCATACCGTCCGTCTGCGTCCCCGCAGCCTGACACCGCGCCTCCTCGCCGGCCTGACCACCGCCACGGACGACCCGACAACGTTGTTCCAGAACGGTCTGCTCGTACGCGCCGGACGCAAGGCGACAATGGCCGAACGGCTGAAAGTGAACGGCAACAGGCTGGAGAAATATCTGCTGCCCCTGACAGCTGACAAGCCCGTCAGCAAATCCGGCCGCTACGGCAAAAAGCCCGACAGCGCCGGCGACAAATCAGCCCGTAACAATGACAAGCCATCCGACATCTGCAAAATGATTGCCCGCAGCGACAGCATGACCGTCAAGGCGGACATCAGGACAACAAAGGATGCCAACGCCACACGCATTGACTTTACCCTCACCCCCGACACGACCGATACATTCCTTTCCGAATTCGGCATCGCCATGCTGCTCGACAGTTCCATCGACCGCGTCTGCTGGATTGGCAACGGCCCCATGCCGACCTATCCCGGACGTTACCGTGCCGGTCGCTACGGCATCTGGGCCATGCAGCAGGGTGACCTCTACTTCGAGGGCAACAGACGTGGCGTAGACGCGGCCCTGCTGACAGACAAGGATGGCAACGGTCTGCTGCTCTTCTGCGACAACGGCAACATCTCATTCGAGCAGACCGACCGCGGAATCGTCGTCAGTGTCAATGCCGCCGTATCGGGCCAAGGGCCGAAATTCTCCCGCACGGCCTTTCCCGTGACAGCCAGGAACGTCGGCTCCGTCAGCGGCTCCTT
>USFX01000053.1 GCA_900553965.1 uncultured Prevotella sp. | reverse complement strand
CCCGTCTTATTCGTGATTGTGGAACGGCGGCGGAGACAAACTATAGGGCGAGTGCCAGTTCGACGAAGTTGAACAGTGTCGTGACTGGTCTGAAAAGCCATTTCGGATATAACCGTTATATGCACATTGCAGATAGGGCTTTCTATTCCGGTGAAACGGGAAGCCGTGAGTGGAAGACAATTATATACAACGAACTGAAGGCGGGCCGCCCAGTGATAATGCGGGGAGAGAAGAGCGCATACAATGCCCATGTGTTCATCATCGATGGGTGTCGTGATTCGCTTGTGCATGTCAACTGGGGATGGGGCGGCCGGCGTAACGGCTACTATCATCCCGACACGCTATATGGATACCGCAGCTGCCAGCGTATGGTGGTTGGTGTGGCTCCGGAGACCATCCGGCCGGCGACAAAGCGCGTGGATGTGGACCGGCCGGGACGGTTGGCCGCCAACATAACGGAGGCTGACTGGCTCACGATGCAGAGCATCAAGGTCACAGGAACCATCGGTCGTGAGGATATTGCCGTGTTGCGGTGGTTGGCAGGAGGGACTGACAGGGAAAAACCGTCACGCCGCGGCAATCTCAGTTTCATCGATTTGAGTGAGAGTGTCATACTCACTTTGCCGGACTCGGCTTTTTTCGGCTGCGACCAGCTGACGTACATCTCGCTTCCCATAACGCTGCCGGAGATAGGCAATTACGCTTTTGCCGGTTGTTCCCATCTCAACGAAATAACCATCCACACTCTGGTCTATTCCATCGGTCAAAGGGCTTTCTCGGGATGTTTCAACCTTATCGGCGTAAACCTGCCGCGGTCGTTGCGTGTCGTCGGCGCCAATGCCTTTAATTCGTGCAACAGTCTGACGGCCGTTACTTTGCCCTCTGGTGTCATCCGCGTGGGTAATGGGGCATTCGCATATGCCAAAAATCTCCGCAAACTTATCATCCCGAAGACCGTCAGGGACATCGGACAGAATGTTATCAAAGGAACAAAGGTCACAAAAATAAATAGAATATGACATTAAGCATAGCTTTGGGGTTGCTCATCCCTTTTCTTGGAACCGTGACAGGTTCGTCTTTGGTCTTCTTCATGAAGCATGACATGCCGCTGCGTGTGCGGAAAACTCTGCTCGGATTTGCATCCGGTGTGATGGTTGCGGCTTCTGTATGGTCGTTGCTCCTGCCCAGTCTTGATTTCGTTCCCGGGGCTGAAGGCGTGGCGCGTGTTGTTCCGGCGGCTGTCGGTTTCCTGTCCGGCATGGGATTTCTCCTGCTCATTGACTACGTCACTCCCCATCTTCATCTCGGTACGGCAAAACCGGAAGGTCTTCCGGCCCATCTCTCCCGCACGACAATGTTGTCTTTGGCCGTGACAATCCACAATCTGCCTGAGGGTATGGCGGTCGGTGTGGTGCTGGCCGGTGCAATATCGGGTGACGCAGGTATAAGTGCGGCCGGTGCGTTGGCCATGTCCGTGGGCATCGCTATACAGAACATACCGGAAGGAGCCATCATCTCCATGCCTATGCGGGCTGAGGGCAACAGCCGCTGGCGCTCGTTCATGATAGGCAGCCTGAGCGGTGCGGTTGAGCCGATCGGCGGTCTGGCCGTAATCCTGCTGACGGCTGTTCTTACTCCCGTCATGCCTTATATGCTGGCTTTTGCTGCCGGCGCAATGATATATGTCGTGATAGAAGAGCTTATTCCGGAGGCCAGCGGTGAACCTCATTCAAATCTGAGCACAATTGGTTTCGCTGTCGGTTTCACGCTGATGATGGTGCTTGATGTCGTGTTGGGATGAGCATGCTTGTGTCGTGTCGGGAACATCATGGTAGCGTCATGTTGGTAAAATCAAGGTATCGTTGCGTTGTTATGAACATAGTTTTATATGCTTGTCTGTTGAAACTACAGGTTGAAGATACACTTTGATGCACTTTTGCACTTTATCTGCACTTTTCTTACGTTGCAAACGTAATTTTCCCGATATAAAATTTTGTAGTTACAAAAAAACATGCTACCTTTGCACCCGCAATCAAGAAACATGGCGATGTTTGCAAAAAGGAACAAAATGGTGCGTTAGTTCAGTTGGTTAGAATACATGCCTGTCACGCATGGGGTCACGGGTTCGAGTCCCGTACGCACCGCCAACTTTGAGAGCAAGATAAAAGTCCCGAGGCACAATGCTTCGGGACTTTTGTTTTACTACCATATAGGTTTGATAATGCTTAGAGTTCGTGGCTCGTATAATGGAGTTATGTTCAAGTAATGCTATTGTGGCATCAGACTGCCCAATCGGACATATATTATAATGTCAAAAACTTTAGTAACGTTGAAATAGTGAGATAAAATGGAATACATGTCACAAGAAGGCTACGACAAACTGGTAGCCGAACTGCATCAGTTGGAAAGCGTTGAACTGCCGCGGGTAAGGGAAGCTATTGCTGAGGCGCGGGCGCAAGGCGACCTCAGTGAGAATTTTGAGTATCACGCCGCCAAGCGCGAGCAGGGACGTCTGCTCGGCAGGATACGCTTCAAGCAGAGAGTGCTGGAGTTTGCAAGGGTCATTGACACGAAGCGTCTCGGCTCGGATGCCGTCGGATTGCTGACAAGGGTGGAGATGACCAATATGGTGAACGGTTGCAGAATGACATACACAATTGTCAGTCCTCATGAGGCCAACCTGCGGGAAAGGAAGATTTCCATCAAGTCGCCGGTTGCTGAGGCCTTGTTGGGTAAGAAGGTCGGCGACGTCGTGGAAGTGCGTGTTCCTGCCGGTGTTCAGAAGCTACGCATTGAGAACATAGAACTGACGGGAGGCTGACTCTTTTGTGTATTGATATGCAAGTCGTTCGCTGCCGTCCCGGCAGTGGATGATGCCGCAATATGTGAAGCCTTCTTTTTTGATGGCATTCTGCATGACCATATTGTCGCGGTGGGTATCTATGCGGATGTTGCTATAGTGGCGTAAGGCAAATTGCATGACAAGATGGAATATGCCATTTACCTCGCCATTGCCGGCTATGCGGTGTATGGTTGCATATGGAGCGTTATTAAGCCATTTGCCATCATATATAATATTGTATGTCTGGTCGACACCGTCGCGAAGTAGGAACGTGGCCACAATCCCGTTATCTTTCTGGATTACGTGGCTGTCTCCGCTTTCAATGTCTTCGTGCAGAAGGGCATCATTGGGATAATTTGCTTCCCATTGGTTTGGGTTGCCAGTCTCTGTCATGAACTTGCGGGCGAAAGTGAAGATTGTCTGTATCTGTGGTATGTCTTCTAAAGTAGATTGACGGATGATGAGATTGTTCTGACTGATGCATGCACTTTCGCCTTCGTTGCCGATGCGCCAGAACGGGATGTCTTTTTCGTTGCAGAATGGTTCCATGCGCCATGCGCTCTCAAAACCGCTCATCACAAAGTGCATGGGGACGAACAGTCCCACTTTGAAACGCTCGATGAACTGGCGTGCTCCTAATGTGTAGCCGTTGCCGATACGGCCGTCAACGGGGAACATCACAATGTCAAAATAGCCGGTAATCTTCCGTATATCCTTTAGTTCGCCAAGGAACCGCTTTTCTTCCGTCACGGGATTGACGCAGATACCAGACTCTTCGCTGTATATGGTTTTCTCGGGTGTATTTCCGGTGAGGAAACGTGCGTACCAGTTGCATAGGTCGCCGGCATGGAATATCTTTCTGCCTTCCACCTCGACAATCCAACTCACTCCGCTGTCGTTGCTGCCGGTGGCTGTCACCTTGATGTCGCCGTCCTTCCATACGCCGCCCTTGGCAAGCCATACATCGGCGTCTTCTTTTCCGGTCCGTCTATGTCTCAGGATGTCTTTAGAAAGAATGTATGTGAATCGTGCGGATGGTTTTTCGCTCCTCCACTTCAATATCTCCCTGTTGAAATGGTCTTCATGGAAATGGCTTGCAAATACGTAAATGTGTTTGCTGCCGATTTTGGCGAAAACCCGTCGCATCGCATCCGACGGATCCATCCAATAGTCGAATATCAGTATGCACTTTTCTGTTTCCAATATGAAACAGCTATGGAATATGTATGTCAGTTCAATCATTGTTGCTTTATGGATAACGCGCTTTATATTGTAGTCGTTTTTATCTCAGTTCACGCAAAAAGTGCCTGATGGCCGCGAATGGATGATATAGGATCATTCTCGGTCCAGCCCAGCGCATGACAATCCTGATACGTTCTTTCATTTCCGTTCGATAGCAATGGATGGCGCATTTCTTGCAGGTTGGCTTTCCGCTACCGTAGCGGCAGTGGTCGAGCCTGCCGTTCGCATAAGTCAGTAGTTCCTTGCATTTAGGGCAGAGCGTCTTGTTTCCTTCATGTTTACGGCAGTACAGACGTATCATCAGTCCGACAACGGCCTTTTCTTCTTCTATGCGTTTATTCATAAGTGCTGCCGGTCTCGCATAATGTTTGAGTCAACGTTATATTGAGATAGTTCATACGTATGCTTAAATCATCAATAAGCACGTGCAAATTTATATAAAAATCCCAAATTATAAGCCAGTCGAGATAAAGAAAATGATTTTTCCTTTAGATGAAAGATACGAGAAAAGTTGCCGAAAAGGTTGTAATGTCATAACCTTTTCTGCAACTTTTCAGCTGATATGAATGCTATTCCGGCGCAAGTGTGGATATGTCATCTACCTTTGAACTGCAGATAGTGCAGCGTGCAGAGTGACTTGCCTTTTTCCGGCGATGTGAAGACGAGATAGAGTGGATGTTTTCCGCGCAGGTCCTTTATGCCTTTCAGGGCGGCGCGGATGGTCTTTGGGGTTTTGCCGCCACTTTTCAGCGTGAACTTGCCTATCGGTCGCGGACTGCCCTTCCACGGCGCTTCCGCATAAATGCTGATTGTGCCGTCGGCATCGCCAGGAATGATGTCGAGGACAAGCTCGGCCTTTGAGAGTCCGGCGAGAGCGTCAAAGTTAAAGTACTTGTAGCCGAGGATAGAGCCGTCGGTGTTGTTCACCACCGGGTTCATGTTTATCTTCAGGTCGTACGGATTGGCCACGGCATGGTCGGTGATGTATGTCGGTTGGACATACGGACCGGTGTAGTAGATGTTGGGATACTTCTGTGTCACCGGCGCCGGACCGGTATAGTGGGAGGCTATTGCGGCGGGATATTTGCGCAGTGGGTTCAAACCGGCCGTCTCGAAACCCTCGGAGGTGTATTCCCCCTCGGTTATCGTCACCTTACCGCCGCGACCGGGAACCACCGATACCTCGATGGGAGCCACCATCGCCTGACGCGCGAACTCGTCTGTGCCGCTCTGGCGGTGATAGAACACCCACCACCGGCCGTTTATATTCAATATACTTCCGTGGGTGTTGCCCATTGGCGTGGCCGTGGGTATCGTCCGTCCGTCGGCATCGGTGTCACGCCCGCGGGCGTCGATTATCGTTCCGCCGTATGTGAAAGGGCCGAGCGGACTGTCACTGTAGGCGTATGCGAGGGTGTAGTTTGTCCGGGGCAGTCCCCATTCGCCGTCTTCAGACATGCGGCTGTAGATGAATACGTATTTGTCCTCTATCTTACGTATCGACGACGCTTCGAAAAAGCGGAACACGCCTTCATGCTCGAAGCCCGACACCATATCGGTGACCGTCTCCGTGCCCGGCTTCACCGTGGCCATCGTCGTCGGGTCGAGTTCGGCGGCATAGGAGCGGCCGAATCCCCAGTATCCATATACGCGGCCGTCACCGTCGATGAACACGGCGGGGTCGAAGGCGAGCACGCCAACCGTCTCGTCGGGCTTCTCCGCATTCCAGTTTATCACCTCGAACGGTCCGTCAGGCCTGTTTGAGCGAGCCACCATACCGTTGCGTCCGCCGCCCTGATTGTTCGGATAGAGATAATACTCCTTCCTTCCGTCGGGCAGTGTCCGTTCCGTCACGTCGGGGGCATACAGCACGTCGCCGCGGCCGTCGCCGTGCAGTGGCTTTCCCGCTCCGTTGTTCCTTACTTCGAGTATCACCCCGTCGTAGCGCCAGCAGTCGAGCGAGTCCACAGGAGCCGACCACACTACGAGGTCGGTGCCGCAATACATGTTGCGGAGCATGTCGTGCGAGCCGTAGACATATACCCGCTTCTTTCCGGGGTTGTCCGGGTCGTCGAAGATATACGGTTCTCCGTCGGGGATATGTTCCCAAAGCGGGAGAAAAGGATTCATCGCCGGCGCGGCTGCCGCGAACATCAGCAGTGCCGCGATACACAAAAACAGTTTGGTTTTTCTCATTTTTCTTATCGTGTTAATTCGGTTGTTATATTCGTAAATGTTCGGTTTCATGTCGCAAAGTTATTCAAAATTCTCAAAGAACGGTTCCTAATATGTCCCAAATGCGTTTCTTTTTGTTTCATTGCAATAATATTCTGTTACATTGCTGAAATATCGGAATGAAAAACTGGTGTAAATTGACCGGGAAAGGGTTGAAAACGGGCTGAAATGAATATTTCGGCGGAGGTGGTTTTATCAAAGAGAGAGACGCTGATGGACGGGAGTATGACAATCAGATGGAATATCTTGATGCATTCAGTCGGATATAAACGTGACGACGGCCGTCTCCTCAGACAGGGGACGGCCGCCATTCGGTCTTGTTTTTATAGTATCATGAAGCGGTTTTTATCAATAGTTCTCAGGCTTGAGCTGGAAATATGCCTGTGCATGGTCGCAGACGGGACAGATTTTCGGCGCTTTCTTGTCGATGATGATATGTCCGCAATTTGAACATTGCCATACGGCCTCACCGTCTTTCGAGAACACCTTCTTGTCGCGTACATTCTTCAGCAGTCTGCGGTAACGTTCCTCATGGGCTTTCTCCACCGAGGCAACACCTTCAAACTTCTGGGCAATTTCGGTGAAACCCTCCTCACGTGCCTCCTCTGCCATGCGACGGTACATGTCCTGCCACTCATAGCTCTCTCCTGCGGCGGCATCTTCGAGATTCCATTCCGTGTCGTTCACTTTGCCGCCGTGGAGGTATTTATACCACAGCTCTGCATGTTCTTTCTCGTTGGCAGCTGTTTCTTCAAACAGAGCGGCAATCTGCACATATCCGTCTTTTTTTGCTTTTGATGCAAAATAGGTGTACTTGTTGCGTGCCATTGACTCTCCGGCAAATGCTTCGAGGAGATTTTTTTCTGTTTTTGTTCCTTTCAGATCTTTCATAACTACATATATTTAATTAGGTGGATAAGTGATTATTACGCTGCAAATATAATCACAAAAGCGGAATAACGTGTCATTCCGACTGCGTTATTCCGCTTTATTCAAGTATTTTAAATTCCGTTTCGTAAACAATATGATGCCCGTTAATCAATCTAAACGAAAATTTTGTCAGATTGGGATTGGACATTGCTTTTTAGGCATGGTCCTTAAAGACAGGCCGGTTGCAGCTGACGGAAAAGCGGTCCATCCGTAATCAGTTCTCATAGAGTCTGCGTCTCTCGAAAAATTTGCCGGTGAAGCAGACGAACAGCAGGGCTCCGACGGCCTGCATCAATGCCACCGTGCGGAATGTGGTGCTGAATCCGCATGTCTCGGCGATTACGCCTCCCAGCAAAATGCCGAAGCCCATGCCGAGATCCCACGAAATCAGAATGGACGAGTTGGCCGTGCCGCGCTGGTCGTGGCGGGCTATTTTGATGAACATGTTGAGGAATGCCGGATACATCTGTCCGTTGCCTAAGCCAATCAGTAGCGCCGAGGCATAGAAGCTCCACGGGGTTATGACAAACGCAAACATAAAATAGCCAAAGAATGACAGCAGGACGCCGACAAGTGCATTGTGGGTCATGCGTCCTGCGCGGAGGCTTTTTCCGCCGAAGAGGCGTGATACGAAAAGACCTATGGACAGGATCATGAAGAATATGCCGGTCCCGTCGGTGATGCCGAGCTGCTCTTTGCCATAGATGGCCACATAGTTGCTCATGACGCCCCAGCAGAGCCCGAAGAAGCAGATGTTGACGGCGAGCAGCCATGCGCGGCCGAGAAAGAAATGGTCAAGGCTTAATTTCGGCTTGCCGGCCACTGCCGCTCTTTGGGGAAGCCTTACCGATGAAGAACAGAGGAAACCCAAGAAAGCCAGTAGCAGCGCCAGCCAAAACAGCAGGTCGAAATTGCCTGTGGTGTGATATATGTATATGCTGGCACTCGGAGCGATGGCCATGGCTAGATTATTGCTCAGGCCGTAATAGCCGATGCCTTCATTCCTGCGGCTTGATGGCAGCACGTCGATGGCGACGGTGCTGTTGACCACGGTCGTCGCGCCGAAAGGAATGCCGTGAAGTGTGCGGACAATGGCGAACATGAGAAGTGTGCTCGCGCATATATATCCTCCAAAGCAGATGAAGAACAGAAAGAAACATGTCATCAGGACGGTTTTGCGGTCGAACGTGTCAACGACAAATCCGCTGAAAGGACGTATCAGCAGTGTCGCGATGACATAGCCGGAGAGAACAACTCCGATGACATCCTTGTCGGTATGAAACTGCGCATCAAGATAGAGCGGCAGCAGAGGTGTCAAGAGATAGAAAGCAAAGAACAGCAGAAAATTGCATGTCATTACCTTGATATACTGTCTGTTCCACAGTTTTGCCGTGTTATGATTGCTGTCATTACTTCCGTTTTGCCATTTCCCATTCATTTGTTATCCGAAAAAATCCTACCTATTTATATATTATGTTTATTGTTGCTGTCAGACTGAAATCTCCCCGCGTATGCTCCTTGTCATATAGTCTCTCACGGTTTCCGGGTCATCGTATCTGGCCTGAAGATACATCAGCTTTGTCACGGCGCTCTCCACCGTGCTGTCATATCCGCTGATGACACCAGCCGATTTCAGCTGGTAGCCCGTGTCGTAGCGCCCCATCTCGACCTTGCCGGCCATGCACTGGCTGATGTTGATGATGGTCTTGCCCAGTGCTGTCGCCTCGCGGAGGGCGTTGAGGAGCCATGCCTTCTGCGGGGCGTTGCCGCTGCCGTAGGTGCGCATGACGATGGCGCGCAGGTTGGGAGTGGCGATGACGTGGCGCACGAGGTCCTCACGTATGCCGGGGAAGATGGTGAAGACAATGACGTTGTTGTCCAGACGGAAGTGGGGGGTCATGGGACGGGAACGGTCGGGGCGGATGATGCGCTCCTCCTGATAGGTTATGTTCACTCCGGCTTCGACGAGATGGGGATAGTTGAAGCTCTCGAAAGCATCAAACTCATCGGCGCTCTGTTTCGTCGTACGGTTTCCGCGCAGGAGATGGCCGTTGAAGTAGATGCCCACTTCCGGCACCATCGCCGTTCCGTCGGAATGTTTTGCCGATGCGATTTCAATGCTGGTGATGAGGTTTTCCTTGCCGTCGGTGCGCAGCTGGCCAATCGGCAGCTGGCTTCCGGTAAGGATGACGGGCTTCGTCAGGTTCTCCAGCATATAGCTCAGCGCTGATGCCGTATATGCCATGGTGTCCGTTCCGTGGAGGATGACAAAGCCGTCGTAGCGGTCGTAGTTCTCGGCGATGATGTGGGCCAAATCGATCCAGAGAGCCGGCGACATGTCGCTGCTGTCGATGGGCGGGTCAAACTGATAGGTGGCAATGTGGGTTGAGAACTGTTTCAGCTCCGGGACATTGCTTAGAAGATGTTCAAAATCGAACGGTTCGAGTGCACCTGTGTGGGGATTTCGGTTCATGCCGATGGTCCCGCCGGTGTAAATCAGAAGGACATTATTGTCGTACGTCATCGTTTACGTAATATTTTTGTGCAAAAATACGTAAACTTTTTGAGAATACGGAATTTATTTGTTAATTTTGTGGCGATGGACGTCCGTTTGCAGCCGTATGTATGCGGTGGGGCGCCGATATTGACTGAAAAGAACAAATTCAGCGTTTTCTGTAAGCCGGAAGACTGGAGAGGAGTCATTTTCTGTCCGGTCATGGCGGGAAAAGGTTTGTTTATATAAACTTAAATATAAAGCTAATTATGAAACAATTCAATGATGCGAACTTCCTGCTCGACACTGAGGTGGCTCAGGACCTGTTCCACAACCATGCGGCCAAGATGCCAATCATCGATTATCATTGCCATTTGATACCTGAAATGGTGGCAAATGACCATAAATTCAAGAGCATCACGGAGCTTTGGCTCGGTGGCGACCACTATAAGTGGCGCGCCATGCGTACCAACGGTGTTGACGAGCGCTTCTGCACAGGAAAGGACACCAGCGACTGGGAGAAGTTTGAGAAGTGGGCCGAAACCGTGCCTTACACATTCCGCAATCCTCTCTATCACTGGACTCACCTTGAGCTCAAGACTGCTTTCGGCATCGAGAAACAGCTCAGCCCGAAGACCGCACGTGAGATTTTCGACGAGTGCAACGAGAAGCTGAAGCAGCCGGAGTTCTCCGCACGCGGCCTGATGCGCCACTACAACGTGGAGTGTGTATGTACGACGGACGACCCCGTTGACGATCTGCGCTATCACAAGCAGACACGTGAGGACGGATTTGAGATCAAGATGATTCCTGCATGGCGTCCTGACAAGGCCATGAACATCGAGAAGCCCGAGTTCCCTGCATACGTAAATCAGCTGGGTGAGGTTGCCGGAGTGACCATCACGACATTCAAGGATATGCTTGATGCCCTGCAGAAGCGTCACGACTTCTTCACGGAGAACGGCTGCCGTCTGTCCGACCACGGAATCGAGGAGTTCTATGACGAACCTTACACAGACGCACAGATAGAGGATATCTTCGCAAAGGCCATGAGCGGCAAGGAACTTTCTGTATATGAGACACGTCAGTATAAGCACTGCTTCCTGAAGGGGATGGCCATCATGGATGCTGAGGCAGACTGGACACAGCAGTTCCACTACGGCGCTATCCGTGACAACAACACGGCCATGTACAACCAGCTCGGCCCCGACACCGGTTTCGACTCTATCGGCGAGTTCACTACAGCCAAGGCTATGAGCAAGTTCCTGAACGAGCTCAACATGGAGGGCAAGCTCACACGGACCATCCTCTACACGCTGAACCCATGTGCAAATGAGGTGATTGCGACCATGCTCGGCAACTTCCAGGGCGGATGCCCCGGCAAAATACAGTTCGGTTCCGGCTGGTGGTTCAACGACCAGCTTGACGGTATGACACGTCAGATGAACGCTCTCTCTGTGCTCGGTCTGCTGAGCCGCTTCGTTGGTATGCTCACCGACTCACGCTCTTTCCTGAGCTATCCGCGTCATGAGTATTTCCGTCGTCTGCTCTGCAACATCCTCGGCAACGACGTCGAGAAGGGACTCCTGCCCAACGACCACGAGATTTTGAGCCGCATGGTAGAGGATATCTCTTACAACAACGCACGTAACTACTTCAGGTTCTATTGATTTGAAGTTGTATATATAGCGGTCTCGCTATAATCATAAAGGACACCCGGGCTCAGAGTCATTGACATTCTCTGGTCCGGGTGTCTTTGTCTTTTTATTTATGGTTGTGAAGTGATGTTGTGAAGGCAGACTGATTGATAAGGAGGCGTTGGGTGGGGATTCATTTAATTGGCATGGTAGAGGTGGCGGAGGCGCTTTCGGATGTCGAAAAAAAAGACGTCAATAGTCGCGTATTTCACTTTTTATTTCTAACTTTGTCACATAAACAGACAAACATATAGAATGGCAAGGAAGCTGACATGCAAACAGATATCTATATTGCTGCCGGTGTACAATTATGTGTGCATCAGCCTTGTGCGGGAGTTGCATCAGCAAGTGGAGGTTTGTGGTGTGGATTATGAGATTATCGTGGCTGATGACGGTTCTACGGATGCTGCCAAAATAGATGCAAATCGGTGTATCGGAGATATTCCTCATTGTACCTATATCGTTCGTGAAGCCAATGCGGGACGTGCGGCAATAAGGAACTTCCTTGCCCGAAGCGCTGTATCGGAGTGGTTGCTGTTTCTTGACTGTGACGTGGAATTGCCGGATGCGGACTTTATTCGTCGTTATGTTGATGCTGCTGGTGACGATGTCATAGATGGAGGGGTATGTACTGATGGAGATGCCGGCCGCTGGCGGGGCAATCTAAGGTTTGCATACGAGCGTGCCTCGGAGTCTCGGCATGTGGCCAAAGAAAGGGCGACGAAGCCGTATCGCTGTTTCCGGACAACCAATTTCATGGTGAGGCGGGCGGTAATATTGGCTTATCCGTTTGATGAGAGGTTCAGATACTATGGCTATGAGGATGTTCTTTTTGGCAAACGGCTGAAAGAAGAGAACTGCGCAATAAGGCACATTGACAATCCTGTCGTTATATTGGATATGGAACCGAATGACGTTTTTATTGAAAAGACGGAGGAAGCATTACGCACGTTGTATATGTTCAGGGATGAGCTTCGTGGATATTCAGACCTTCTTGATTTGGCAGAACGCCTTTGCCGTTTCATTCCGGGAAGGTCGTTGCGCATGTTCCATGGTTTGGCTGGGCCTTTATTGCGCCGTAATCTGACCGGAGGGCACCCGAATTTGACAGCGTTTGGACTTTATAGACTTGGATATTACTTATCATTAACTAATAAAAACTTAAAACGATGAGAAGATTTGCATTTAAAATGATTTTGAAGAAAGGCTGCGAAGAGGAATACGAAAAGCGTCATGCAGCCATTTGGCCTGAGCTGAAGCAGATGATAAAGGATCAGGGCGTGAGTGACTACAGCATTTTCTGGGACCGTGAGACAAATCTGCTGTTTGCTGTGCAGAAATGTGATAAGGATACAAATAGTCAGGATACGACAGATGTAGACCCGATAACGCAGCGCTGGTGGGACATGATGGCTGATATAATGGAGGTCAATCCGGACAACTCTCCTGTGAGCGTACCATTGAAAGAGGTGTTCCATCTTGACTGATATATACTTATCTTGGCCAACATAAAGGTGCTATAATGTAGGATTTTTCCATCTGCAGTGATGATATATCCTCATTATAGCACTTTATTTTCCCTGTAGGGAGAGACTGTGCAGGAAAGGCGATTATTGTGATTACAGTCGAACTTCCGTTATTTATATATGTATCTCTTGATACTTTTTTTCGGAGTCTTCTCAAATTCCTCTCTATGGATTTCTATTTCGGATAGCTTTGCGTATGACGGAAGCACTTCGTTAAGGCTCTTGCGGTTCTGTTCCATCATGTCCTTGACGTCCTTTTCACTTATTCCGAGGTTCTTGGCTTCTTCGTAGTCAGGGAAAACCAGACCGACAAGTTTTTCTCCACGTTGAACCACAAGGCTCTCTATCACCATTGGCATTGAGTTCAGTTTGTCTTCAATCTCCTCCGGATAGATGTTCTGTCCGTTAGAACCAAGGAGCATGTTCTTTGACCGTCCTTTGATGAAGACGTTGCCAAGGCTGTCCATTGTACCGAGATCTCCCGTGTGGTACCATCCATTCTTGTCTATTGTCTGCTCTGTTGCTTCTTCATTTTTGTAGTAACCGAGCATGACGTTTGTACCTCGTGCAAGAATTTCACCCGGTATGTTCTCCGGATCCGGACTGTCGATTTTAACTTCCATGTGGACTACAGGACGTCCACAGCTACCCGGTATAAATGTCTTGTAGTCGGAGTAGCATATAATCGGGGCACATTCCGTAGCTCCATAACCGACGGTATAAGGGAAGTTGATGCGTTTCAGGAACGTTTCTATTTCCTGATTGAACGCCGCTCCGCCGATAATGATTTCATAGAACTGCCCGCCAAAGGCGTTGACAACCTGTTCGCAGATTTTCTGTTCCACCTTTTTGTTTATCATCGGCATGTTCATCAGCAGACGCATGCGGTTGTTCTGTATCTTGGGAAAGACTTTCTTGCGGATGATTTTCTCGATGATGAGCGGCACGGCGATGATTATGGCCGGCTTGACTTCGGCAAATGCTGTGGCGATTATGGCCGGGCTGGGGATGAACAGAAGGTGCTGACGGTT